>CAZGNN010000255.1:1605-2808 GCA_964527335.1 uncultured Spirochaetaceae bacterium
GTTTCTCCTGACGGCAGGATTCTCCATCGAGATATCAACGGACACGGTCAGAGAATAAGCATCGGCAAGTACTTTCCCGAGAGAAAAGGTCTCCAGATCTGCACGACCACATACTGGCAGAACAACGGTATCATATACATGCATGATTCGAAGGGTAATGAAATCTGGCACAGGGAAGCCGTCTGTAACGGTAACATCATCGCTCCCGTGAACTGGGACGGTTCGGGTCAGGACCTGGTGCTCCTCAATGCCGACCCTGAAAATGGCGGTCTCATGGACGGGGAGGGCGACATCGTCGTCCCGTTCCCCGATGACGGCCATCCGACGCTCTCTTCGGAAGTCCTCGACTGTGAGGGTGATAACCGTGAGGAAATCGTTGTGTGGGACCGCAAGAAGATGTATATCTATACCCAGGACAGACCGATGGAGGAGAGAGACATGATCTATGCTCCTGAGAAATATCCTGACTACAATGCTTCGAACTACAGAGGAGAGTACTCGTTCCCCAGATGGAAGAAAAAGTGAAATCAGTTCTGTGTCTCGGTGATTCCAATACATACGGAGTCGACCCGGAGAACAGCGGAAGATTCGACAGGTTCACAAGGTGGCCCGGACGCCTCCAGCTTCTCCTCGGTGACGACTATTACGTCATCGAGGAGGGATACAACGGCCGTACCACCTGCTTCTCGGATGCATCCGATCCCTGCCGCAGTGCCGTCAGTGTCCTTGATATGATTCTGAAGACCCACCTGCCTCTCGACCTTGTGATAATCATGCTCGGTACCAACGACTTCAAGACACAGTTCTCCATGACTGCAAAGGTTTCCGGATACGGAATCAAGAAGGTGGTCGACAGAATCAGAAGATACTGCAGGGCAGAGAACAAGACCTGTCCTAAGATTCTCATTGTCTCCCCGATTATGATGGGTGATAAGATAGGGGAGAGCAGGTTCTGGGAATATGATGAGAGATCACGAGCCGAGCTTGAGAAGGTACCCTCTGTCTACAGGGAGGTTGCCTCTCTGACGGATTGCGGCTTCTTCGATGCTTCCACTGTTGCCGTCCCCGGTCCTGACCAGCTTCACATGACGAGAGAAAGCCATGAGGATCTTGGCGAGAGTCTCTTCAAGGTTGTGAAGGAAATGCTCGGCTGAACGCCAGCGTCATAAAGACATCCCGGATTTCTCCGGGATGATTTCATAT
>CAZGNN010000256.1:0-2753 GCA_964527335.1 uncultured Spirochaetaceae bacterium
ACGTTCACGCTTACTGATGTTAGATTTGACATTACTTTCCTTCTTTCTTTCTTTTTTTGTTCTTTTTATAAATGTACAAAGCCAGAGTGGATTTTTCCCTCTGGCTCTAATTTCAAAGTATGATTACTTTCTGATTCCGAGTTCAGCAATCAGTGATCTGTACTCATCGATGTCCCTGTTCTTGATGTAGGCAAGAAGTCTTCTTCTCTGACCGACGAGCATCAGGAGTCCTCTTCTGGATGCGTGATCCTTCGGGTTAGCCTTGAAGTGGCCCTGAAGGTCGTTGATTCTTGCTGTGAGGAGTGCTACCTGCACCTTTGCGTCGCCTGTGTTTGCCGTGTTTCCACCGAACTTCTCGATGATCTGCTTTTTCTGTTCACCTGATACCATTTTCTTTTTTCTCCAAAAAATAGATTGATTCCATGTCTCCTTCTTTCCTGACCAGAGACTCCAGAGACTCTCCCGAAGACGTTATGGTAACATCGGTTTCATCCAGTGTTACAGTAACATCATACAGGTGACCGTTCCCGAAAGCCAGTCCGGCTCCATAGACTCCTGGTGGCGGCAGAAGCTGCTGGACGGAAGAGAGAGGCAAAACCAGAGCTCCGGAGGAGAATCTGTGAGGTATAGGCATCAGATCAACTCTGTAGTTCCGGCCGGTAAGGGAGGAAATACATTCCACCTTGCCGTTCTCTATCACCCTTCTTACAAGAGTCGACGAGATTTTCTCTCCACCCTCGGTAAGAATTGATTGCATAATCGAGACTTCGACTTTCTTCCCGTATTCGGCGAAAAGAGAAGCGAGGTCCTCTGCAGAAGCGGAAGAGGAAGGATTACCGAAGCGGAAGTCCTCTCCGACCACGACTGCGACGGGATTGAACGAGCGCGTGAGCATCCCGATGAATCCACAAGCAGAAGTTTTACTGAAATCGGAGGAAAAGTCAATTATTACAAAAGAGTTAACTCCCCTTTTTTCTGCATTTTCCTCTCTGAGTCTCAGCGTGTCGATGTTCTTCGGCGTCTTTGTCTTGGGATTGACGCTGAATGTTATGAGAACGGTCTCTGCCTGGGGGTACTTTCCCTTAAGTCTCATCATCTCTTTTATGAGGCTCTGGTGACCCAGGTGAAAGCCGTCGAATACGCCGATCGTGAGTATGACGTCCATGCCGGATAGGGCACCGCCGAGAATATCTGAAAAGGAATATATCTTCACTTTACTCTTGCCATCACGCTGACGGCATCCCCCTTCTTCTCCGCGTAGGCGTACTTCTCCCCGTCGATGTACATGACACAGTATTGACGCTCGGGATTGAATTCTTTCCTTATCCATTCCCTCTTTATCGTACCGTTGTCGATTTCCTTCCTGTGGAGAGACGTGAAATGTATCTCTCCGAAGAGACCTGTCTTCTCCAGGAGTTCATCCGTTGTAAGATTCAGGTCTGTGAGAGTGAACGGACCCACTTCAGTACGTCTCAGGGCCGTTAGGTATCCCCTCGAGCCGCAGCGAATGGCAATGTCGCGCGCAAGTGAGCGGATATATGTTCCCTTGCTCACGGTGCAGTCGATTACGGCCGTATCTCCTTCGAAGGATAGGAGATTAATCGAGGAGATGAAGATGTCCCTCTCGGGCATCTCGATATCCTTCTGTTTTCTTGCTTCCTGGTAAGCCCTCTTTCCGTCGATGTGGATTGCAGAGTACACGGGAGGAATCTGCTTCTGGGAACCGAGAAACAAGGGAAGAATCTCTTCGAGTTCCTCTTTAGTCGGAATTTTCTCGGATGTCGCGATTACACTCCCCTCCCTGTCGAGGGTGTCTGTCTCCTCTCCGAACTTCACAGTTGCCGTATAGCGCTTTCCGAACGACGAAAAGATGGGGTTGAGCTTTGTCGCTCCCCCCACCATCACTATCATGAGGCCCGAGGCGAACTTGTCGAGTGTACCGGCGTGTCCGACCTTCTCTCCCCTGTATTCCCTCTTGACCCTGTTGAGGGATGAAAACGAAGTAATGTCCTCCTCTTTATCAGAGAGGAGGATTCTGAAGAGACTACTCATTGCCGCTCTGTAAGGAATCGATGAGCCTGTTGAGCTTCTCGCCTTCGATGTACGAGCTGTCCTTCACGAATGTGAGGACAGGTGTCTTCTTCGTTCTGAGAAGCTTCGACAGCCTTGCCTGGATGAAGCCCGACGCCTGATTGAGGGCGAGAACGGACTTGTCCAGTGTCGAGTTGTCGGCTATGTACGATACCCATACCTTAGCCTGGCTGTTGTCCGGGCTGAGGGATATGCGGGTAAGCGAGACGAGCGTGGAAAGATTATGGTTCTTTATGGCGCCCGTCACTATAAGTGAAGATATGCCCTCGAGAATTTTCGTCTCGAGTCTGTCCTGCGAAAACTCACTCATTGAAATCCAGTGTCCTTCTGACTTCCTCAGTCTCGACTATCTCAAGAACATCGCCGACCTGCAGATCCTGCCAGTTCTCGAGTCCGATACCGCATTCGAAGCCCTCGAGGACTTCCTTTGCATCGTCCTTGAACCTCTTGAGAGAGGAGATCTTTATCATATCCTTGTTGATCTGGATGGAGTCTCTGATGACCCTTACGAGGCTGTTGCGCTTGACCTTTCCTTCCGTGACCATACAACCGGCGATGATACCGACCTTCGGAACCTTGAATGTATCTCTGACTTCGACCTTTCCGATATCGACTTCCCTCGTCTCCGGGCTGAGCATGCCTTCCATTGCCGCCTTTATGTC
>CAZGNN010000257.1:0-2746 GCA_964527335.1 uncultured Spirochaetaceae bacterium
GGCTCGAAAGCCACGATTTCACGGTAGCGGTTATCTGTCAGATCAAGAAATCTTTCGACTGTGTCGCCGTCGTATGCCCCGATGTCGACAAAGGTCTCGTCGGATGTGAAGCGGAGGTTTTTCCAGCTTTCCTTCCCGTCCTCTTCGACGGGAAGAATGTATGAGATATCACCGGTAAGACGGAAGGAGATTATCGCATCGAATACCTCGAGGCTTCTGTCATCAGTGAGAAGAGAGCGAAGCTTTTCATAGTCTTTACGGTGTTCACTGTAATACGCAGCGTCGAACGGAAGACCGTTCTCATCGAGAAGTAGGCAGGGGCAGTAGAACTCGTTCTCTTCTGCTATTTTCCTGATGTTTTCAATTGTCTCGCTGTCGTGTGTGCCGAAGCCCATGACTACGGCCATACGCCCCCAGATTCGTCTTGCGTCCTCGTAGGAGAGCACCCTGAAGGAATGGAATGTGCGGTTTCTGACGAATGAGGAGGAAGCGAAGACGCCGCATATCCTGACGCCGATTCTACCGAGAAAATCTATAAGCTTATCGGCAGCGTCTCCCGTACCGTAGAGTACGACCGGAAGCTCCGTCTTCCTTATTCTCGACCAGAAATCCTCTAACATTCTATGCTCTCCCTTTCAAGTCCCGTTCTGTTCTTTATGACGTAACAGCCGCGGCTCTTCCTTTCGATTAACCCTTCTTCCTCAAGTGTGCTGAAGACATTGAGAAGATGACGGTAACTGACACAGAGGTACTTTGCGGCCTCGCTGTGACTCATTGTGTAGATTCCCCCATCTTCATGCTCCAGGATGTATGACGAGAGCCGTCTTTTGAGGGGGAAGCTTACAGAGGATGCCATCTGCATGTTCACACGGAAGAGCTTTGAGGCAACATACGAGAGGAGAGAACGGAGGAATACAGCATCCGAGAGCAGCCTCTCCTTCACTTCAGTCGTGTCGATGACGTATGCTTTTGTGTCCGTAACGGCCTCCACGAGCGACGTGTACTTCTGAACACCCAGAAGTTCGAGTTCCCCATAGAAGGCGGGAGACGGGGCATAGTCGAGTGCCGTGAGCTCGCCTCCGGGATATATGTACGAGCATTTCGTCTCTCCCGAGAGGGTGTAGATGAGTTTTCCCCCGTCGTCCCCGATATTGAAAATAACCTCTCCCTTCCTGTATTTCACTTCTTCCGTATATGGTGTGATGTCGAAAGAGAAGAGAGAAAGAAAAGCTTTATCCACAGCATACCCCGAATGTGATATTTATCATATTCTCTCCTTCTTCTTTCGGCTATACCTTCCTCATGGATTCATATTCTCTATTCGTACAGGCAATCGGGTTCATCCCCTCGGCAATATCTATTCTCTCTATACAGCTCAGGTCCCGCAGGAAGATTCTCATCCTTCAGCTCATCGCAGGCTTCATGTGGGTCACGCACTATTATCTTCTCGGGGCATACACTGCAGTGCTGACGAATTCAATCGGTATATTCCGGAGTGCGATATCATACTTCAATGACAGGAAGTGGGCGAAGAGCATTCTCTGGCTCTTTCTCATCATCGCACTCTCGGCTGCGGCGAGCATCATGACGTGGACCGGTCCCGTGTCGCTGCTGCCGTCGTTTTCCCTCATATGCACGGCAACGGGATTCTGGATCCATGATCTCCGCATCACGAGAATCCTCATGGTGGTGCAGTCACCGTGCCTTCTTGTCTACGACATTGCAACCGGAAGCTGGGGCTGTGCCATAATCGAGGCCGTCGCCTTCCTCTCCTTCATCCTCGCAATCGTCCGCTTGGATATCATTCCATCCCTAAAAGCGAAGAAAGAGACTGAATCGAATCTGTGAGACTCGTCATCTTCCCCTCCGCTCTTATACCCTCATTCTCAAGCATTCTCTTCAGCTTCATACCTTGAGTGAGGAAGTAGCTGTCGCATTCGGATGCGTCCTCTATCGTGCCGTCGCTTCTCACACGTCCGTTCTCGAGAAGGATGACACGGTCGGAAAACCGGGCCGCTTCCTCGCTGTCGTGGGTCGTGAAGATTACAGTCTTTCCCTCGGCAGAAAGTTTCCTGATAATATCAAAGACAATCCTCTTTCCTTCCCCGTCAAGGCCGGAAGATATCTCGTCAAGAACGAGAGTTGAGCACTTCATTGCAAGAACACCCGCGAGTGCCACTCTCCTCTTCTCTCCGCCCGAGAGTGCAAGAGGTGAGACATTCCACTTATCCTCTCCGATTCCGACCATTCTCAAGGCCTCCTCGGCGTCCTCTCTACTTTCCTTCTCGCTGCGTCCCTTATTCTTCGGTCCGAACTCCACATCCTTTATGACAGTCTCCTCGAAGAGCTGTGTCTCGGGGTACTGGAAGACAAGGGCTGTGTCAAAAGTGTTGCCTTCAATCTTTCCCTCCGTCGGCTTTCTAAGGCCGTTGAGAAGTCTCAGAAGCGTACTCTTTCCGCTTCCGCTTCTTCCGATGACGGCGGTAATCTCCCCGTCACGGAATGTGAGCGAAACGTTATCGAGGGCCTTTTTCTTTCCCTGAGGATAATCATAACTGACGTTTTCAAGTGTTATGCTCATACTTCAATGTCTACTTTTCTGTTTCCAATGTCTACTTTTCTGTTTCCAATGTCTGCTTTTCTGTTTCCAATGTCTACTTTTCTGTTTCTAATGTCTACTTTTCTGTTTCCAATGTCTACTTTTCTGTTTCCAATGTCTACTTTTCTGTTTCCAATGTCTACTTTT
>CAZGNN010000258.1:0-2742 GCA_964527335.1 uncultured Spirochaetaceae bacterium
AACAAGGAGGCTCAGGCATGAACGCAGTAATACTTCTTTTCGCAGCTGCCGGTGCATACGGCACGGCTCTCATGTTCGGTACCCTCGGTGAAATCCTTACCGAGAAGTCCGGTAACCTGAACCTCGGTGTCGAAGGCATCATGTACATGGGAGGTATCTTCGGCCTCATCGCTCCGAACCTCTACGAGACTGCAGTGGGAGAGGGCAATGCCAATGCACTCGTTGCAATCCTCCTCGCAATCGTCGCTTCGTTCGCGGCTGGCGCAATCGCAGGCTGGCTCTTCTCGTTCATCACCGTAACTCTCAGGGCAAACCAGAACGTCACAGGTCTTGCAATGACGACATTCGGAACCGGTGTCGCGAAGTTCGCAGGAGAACTCAGAAGAACACAGGTCGGCGGCTACGTCACACTCTCCAACGACCTCAAGTTCGCATTCGACAACAAGTTCATGCCTGATTTCCTGAAGAACATCCCCGTGATCGGAAAGATAATCTTCGACCAGTCACCGTTCTTCTATCTTGCAATCATCCTTGCAGTCGCAATGCACTTCTTCCTCTCCCGCACGAAGACAGGTCTCTATCTCAGATCAGTCGGTGAGTCTCCCGTCACTGCAGACGCTGCAGGTATCAACATCACGAAGTACAAGTACCTGGCGACGATGATCGGCGGTGGTATCTCGGCTGTCGGAGGCATGGTCTACACGATGACGACGGCAGGTTGTGTCTGGATTGAGGCGTCGCTCGCAGGAACAGGATGGCTTGCAGTAGCAATCGTAATCTTCTGCACATGGAGACCTCTCAAGGCCACATGGTGTTCAATCCTCTTCGGTGCTCTCATGTTCATGTACCTGAGAATCATCGTTCCTTTCTTCCCGCAGGAGCTTTACAAGATTCTGCCGTATGTGGTAACTGTAATCGTACTTGTCATCACAAGCATGAGAAACATCCGCGACAAGCAGCCGCCAGCGAGCCTCGGCGTCAACTACTTCAGAGAAGAGAGATAATTACAATATTTACATAAACGTAAATTTAGGGTATCCTATTTTTAGGATATCCTAATTTTTTATCTGTCATTTTGAAGGTTTGGAAAGTAATCTCAAAGTTTTTGAAAATATTTCTTTACAGCTCGAATCTGACATAATAACATAGTTAATGTAGGTATTTCGAAAAATGCCTCATAGGAGAATATTATTATGAAAAAAACATTAGCAATCGCTCTTGCTCTTCTGATGTGTCTCTCCGTATTCGCTCAGGGCGGATCCGAATCATCAGCATCAACAGAAGCAAAGGCTACCAAGATCGGTTTCGTCGTAATCAACGATGAATCTGACCAGGGCTACACAATGAACTTCATGAACGGCATGAACGCTGCTCTCGAACAGCTCAAGGCTGAAGGCTACAACGTGGAACTTCTCGTCAAGAGAAACACGACAGAGTCTTCTCTTGCCAAGGACAACAACGACGAGCTCGCAGCAGAAGGCTGTGAAATCATCTTCAACAACAGCTACGGCTTCGAACCCTATATGCTCGAATCTGCTAAGGAATATCCGGACACAATCTTTGTCGGTATGACAAACTGTGCTTCCCAGCAGGACGACAATCCCAATACATACAACGCATTCGCAGCTATCTACGAAGGCAGATACCTCGCTGGTATCGCTGCAGGTATGAAACTCCAGCAGATGATTGACGAAGGCCAGATCACAGCTGACCAGGCTATCGTAGGTTATGTCGGTGCATACTCATTCGCAGAAGTCATCTCCGGTATGTCAGGTTACTTCCTCGGCGTCAGAAGCGTATGTCCGAGTGCAACAATGATTGTTCAGTTCGTCGGTACATGGGGCGATGCTACTCTCGAAGAAGCAGCAGCTAAGTCTCTCATCGATGCAGGTGCAGTCATGATCAGCCAGCACTCAGATACAACTTCTCCGGCTCTCGCAGCTCAGAAGGCAGGTGTCTTCCACACTGGTTACAACACAGACATGACAAAGGTTGCTCCTCAGGCTTCTCTCCTCTCCTGCAGAATCGACTGGACAAGATATTTCTACACATTTATCAAGAATTACATCGACGGTGTAGAGAATGCTTCCGACTGGACAGGTACAGTTGCTGAAGGCGATGTCGTCATCACAGAACTCAATGA
Organism: uncultured Spirochaetaceae bacterium; assembly: GCA_964527335.1. Classification (GTDB taxonomy): domain Bacteria; phylum Spirochaetota; class Spirochaetia; order Sphaerochaetales; family Sphaerochaetaceae; genus Ornithospirochaeta. The sequence continues at coordinate 2,144 of CAZGNN010000258.1, forward strand.
AGCTATTGCAGCACCCGGAACAAAGGAAGCTCTCGAGAAGGCTGAAAAGGCATTCGCTGACGGAACTCTCAACGTATTCGACACAGCAACATTCACAGTCAACGGCGGCGAGAGACTTACTCATGCATTCGCTATCGACTCCGACGGCGACTTCACAGCTGACAAGGACGAGGCTGTCTGGGATGGTATCTTCCACGAATCATACCCGAAGTTCCAGTCTGCTCCTTATCTCACAGCAGTCATCGACGGAATCACATGGCTCAACGTAGCTTATTGATTTCAGTTTCAGAAAAAACAGAAGGCGGCGGGTTTCCCGCCGCTTTCGTACTGTTAAAGGTGATGTCATGGTCAGGAAAAGATACAGGATTTTCAGATACCTCTTGGCACTCTTCATTGTTCTCTTCATTGTTGCGGCTGCTGTAAGCGCAGTGCTTCTCAACAGGGAGGAGACGAAGGAGAGCTGGAAGATGAATATCCTTCTTGACAATCGCATTACCGGAACGGGTGCACTTTACACTGTCGATTCGTACAGGCTCACCCTCACGGCTCCTTCGAGAGAATCCACTGTCATAGAGCTTCCGAAAGATATCACGCTAACG
>CAZGNN010000259.1:0-2739 GCA_964527335.1 uncultured Spirochaetaceae bacterium
CCACGAAATCAACAAAAGTCTGGGCAATTTCTTCCGACTTGTCCTTCTCGCATGACGTGAAGGAGAAGAGAAGAAGAGACGCCAGTAAAACAATTAAAACTTTTCTCATAAATTCCTCCTGGAATATAACTGATGACATCATAAATCGGGGGGGGCAAACGGCAAGATGTTTCTTTGCCTATTGTCTGAAGCGTTGTATTTTGCTGCTTCTGATAACAATATCCGGTATGAAAAGCTGAATCGGATATCGTCATTAAGTTGGGTGTTAAGTTGGGTAATTGGTTGGGTATTCGGTTGGGTATTAAGATTGTGAGAGCTTCAGATACAAACTTAAGCTATTTTCTTGTTTCTACGGAAATAAAAGGAAATAACAAAAAGTTGTTTTCTTTTTTTGCATTATGAATTACTCTATTATAAAGTTGGGTATTCGGTTGGGTAATTGATTGGGTATTAAGTTGTGGGGTTAAGTATGAAACTTGAAGATATGGTAAAAGAGCTGATGTGTGCTGCCGTCGAGGAAGAATGGTTCGAGTTCAAGGAGAACTGGTATGAGCCGACGGGAATCGGGGAATACATATCGTCTCTTTCGAATGCTGCCGCGATGGTGGGAAAGGAAAGCGGCTATCTTGTCTGGGGAGTCAACAACGAGACCCATGAACTGACTGATACTTCCTTCGACTATCGTGTCGACGTGAAGAATGAACCGCTTGAACATTTCCTTGCACGTCAGGTGACCCCTGACATCAATTTCAGCTTTCATGAACTGAGGATAAGCGGGAGGAGGGTTGTTGTTCTTGTTGTCCCCGCGGCAAACAGAACCCCGACAGCTTTCAACGGAATCAGATACATCAGAATCGGGTCAAGCAAGGTTAATCTCAGCAGATTCCCGGAAAGGGAGGCACAGCTTTTCAGCATTCTGAATTACGGCGTCCCAACGCTCGAAAACACTCCCGCCTTCGTTCAGGAACTCACATTCAATACACTGTTCGACAGTTACCGGGATGCGGGAATCCCGTTGAAAAAGGAGACCTTCGAGACGAATCTCGAGCTGAAGACCTCAAAAGGTAAGTATAACCTCCTTGCCCAGCTTCTTTCCGACAACAGCCATATGTCAGTCAGAGTCATCCAGTATGTCGGAAAGGACAAGTCAAGTCCGCTTTATGCCGTGAGGAATATGGGGGATGACTGCATTCTCTCTTCATTCAGAAAGCTCATGACATACGGTGATGTCCTCAATGTCATGCAGTCAGATGAAAGAGACCGTTTTGCCGAGAGGAAAGAGGTGGCACTCTTTGACAGTGCGTCGTATCGTGAGGCAGTCATCAACGCACTTGTACACAACGACTGGACTGACGGAAACGGTCCCTCGGTTCTCGTTTTCTGCAACAGAATTGAAATCGTTTCGAACGGTCCTCTGGTCGGGAAACAGACGATAAACGGTTTCTTCAACGGAGTATCTGTTCCGAGGAACAGGAAACTTGCCGAGATTTTCCTGCAGCTTCATATAAGCGAAAGAAGCGGAAGGGGAGTTCCTGTCATAACCAAGATATACGGGAAGAAGGCCTTTGAGCTGAATGATAATTCCATCGTTGTCACTATTCCATATAACAGAATCAACCCCGGCGAACCTCTTCCAGCTGAAACAGAAATACCTGGCGTGAACATTTCTGTGTTGAATACGGAGAATTCCGCAGAGGATAACACAGTCAAGCTCAGCGCCCGCCGCCGCAGCATTCTCGATGCAATAAGAGAGAATCCGGAGATAACAGAGCGGCAGCTCATCTCCCTCTTCCCCATGAGTGATACAGCCATGCAGAACAACCTTTCTTATCTGAAGAGAAACGGATTCATTGTGAGGGAAGGGAACAACAGAAGTGGAAGGTGGAAGGTCCTCTGAAAAAAGGTCCACCTTATCCCGCTTGCGCAGGGAATGGGGTGGGTCCGTTTAACACGAGTATTATCCGCCAGAATCACGCTCTCTGCAAGATGGGGAAATGTAAAGTTTTGAGAGTGAACTTTTACCGCGGATTGCTGAACGCTGTGTTTGATTGAAGGTGTTCTCCCTTTCTCGTTTTTAGAAAATCTTTGCACTTTTGACAATTACGACATCACTTGTTGCTGGTTTTGGAGAATACCGCAAAAATATCGTTAACAATTTATAGATATTTAATTGACTATAACAGACGTTAAATGTATATATTTACGAGGGCAACATATCACGGTTGAAAAACCGCAGACCATAAGGAGATAATATGAGAAAAGCATTGGCTGTTCTTATCGCACTCTGTCTCGTTTTCACGGCAGTATCCTGCTCGGGAAAGAGTGCTTCCGGTTCCAGCAGTACAGCTGCTGCAACTGCAACTACTACAACTACAAGTACTACAACCACTAACACTACAGCAGCTGCTGAACCTAAGGCAGAGACAACTGCTTCAGCTGCGCCTGCTGCTGAAGAAAAGACAGAAGCTGTCGTGGAGACAGCGGTTGTCGCAGAACCGGCAAAGACTGAAACTGCAGTCAGGAAGAGTGCAGGTTCCTACAAGCTCGGCATGGGCGTCACATTCTCAGACAACCACACAGACGAGCAGGCTGCATACGACTCTGTCGTCGCAGTCGTCGTGACTGACGAAGAGGGCAGAATCGTCGAATGCAGGATTGATGATGCACAGAACAAGATGAACACCGACGCAATCGACAGCGGAAAGACATTCAGAAGCAAGAAGGAACTCGAGTATGACT
>CAZGNN010000260.1:0-2690 GCA_964527335.1 uncultured Spirochaetaceae bacterium
TTCCTCGTCAAGGCCATCCAGAACGTCTACAGGGAACAGGATATCGAAATCAACGAGAAGCATCTCTCGATCATCATCCGTCAGATGCTCAGAACAGTTGAGATTGTGAGAAGCAACGATACCAGATTCATCGAGAACCAGAAGGTCGACAAGCTCGAATTCCTGAAGGAGAACGAGAAGGCAAAGGCCGAGGGCAGAGTACCTGCAATCGGAAGACCGTGCCTCAGCGGTGTATCGGATGCTGCACGCAACAGCGAGTCGTTTATCTCCGGCGCTTCGTTCGCACATACGGTGCAGACATTGACAGAAGCAGCCATTGCTGGTAAAACAGACGAGTTGAGAGGTCTCAAGGAGAACGTCATCATCGGAAAGCTCATTCCGGCAGGTACCGGATTCGTCGGCTACAGGGATATCGTTCTTACCGAAGACCAGAAGCTTCTTGAGGAACAGAAGATCAGGGATGCAAACAGGGAAAACACCCCGGTTGTTGACGATGATACTGACTTCGAGGATCTTGCAGAAATGAAGACTGTGGGAGATGACAGGGAAATCGGCGATGCCATGATTGATGAAGAGTGACGCCTGTCGGCGTTGCCCTTCCGGCATTCCGGTCTGTTATCTCATGCTGACTGCAGTTTTTAAATAGAAACTCCGCCTGTGCGGGGTGGTAGGGAGCCCGGTGTGAGACGGGTGACCAAAGAAAAAGGAGCGTCGAAAAGATGCCTACAATTAATCAGCTTATAAGAAAGGGCAGAAGTACTTCCAAGCAGAAGACGAAATCCCCGGCTCTTGAGGGTTGCCCGCAGAAAAGAGGTGTATGTACAAGAGTCATGACAGTTACACCTAAGAAACCTAACTCAGCTCTCCGTAAGGTAGCCAGAGTTCGTCTTTCCAACGGAATCGAAGTCACAGCTTACATTCCGGGTATCGGCCATAACCTCCAGGAACACTCTGTTGTTCTCATCAGAGGCGGAAGAGTCAAGGACCTTCCTGGTGTCAGATATCACATCGTCCGTGGCAGCAAGGATACTCTTGGTGTTGCTGACAGAAAGAGAAGCCGTTCGAAGTATGGTGCTAAGAGGCCAAAGGCTTGATAGGAGGTAGAAGAAAATGAGTAGAGAAAAAACCCCTGTCAGGAAAGTAACCCCTGACGCAGTATACAGCAGCACAGCTGTTGAGAAGCTCATCTGCCGCATGATGGTGGATGGCAAGAAGTCAGTTTCCACAAAGATCGTCTACGATGCTCTCAAGATCATTGCAGCAAAGACAGGCGAGAAGGAAATCGACGTATTCAACAAGGCTCTCGAGAACGTAAAGCCTGCAGTTGAGGTCAAGTCAAGAAGAGTCGGCGGTGCCACATATCAGGTTCCGACCGAAATCAGAGAGTCCAGACGTGAAGCTCTCGCCATGAGATGGATTATCGCCGGTGCAAGAGGCAGAAACGGTAAGACAATGGCAGACAAGCTTGCTGACGAGCTCATTGATGCTTACAACTCGACAGGTACAGCTTTCAAGAAGAAGGAAGATGTACACCGCATGGCAGAAGCAAACAAGGCATTCAGCCACATCCGCTTCTGATTATGAATGGAAAAGGGACTGCGAAACACAGTCCCTTTTTAAATGCCCTGATCCGTCTTCAGATATTCTCTCTGATTGCACGGCTCAGCTGATCGGCGCATGACGTGGGCTTGAAGCCGCATGTGTTGCCTGCAAGAATCGATGCCACAGTATCGGCCTTCTGGCCTTCGCAGAGCTTTCCGATGGCCTTGAGGTTGCCGTTGCAGCCTCCGTCGAAGGAGAGGTTGTGTATTCTGTTCTCGTCGTCGAGTTCGAAATGGATTGCACGTGCACATGTGCCTTTTGTCTGATAATTAACAGTCTTCATGTTTTTCCTCGCTTGAAGAAAAGATATTATCTTGAGAGCAAACTGACAAGTGCAAACTCATGTGGAAATGAGATTGCTGTAGTACCTGGTCTTACCTGCGAGGACTTCATCATAGAAGTTCTGCTTCCAGTCGATGAAGGCTATCGAGTCCTCGATTTCCTTTCTTGCCTCCAGAAGGGCCTTCCTCTTTCTTTCGAGTATGATTTTTCTCTCCGGAATTGAACTCTCTCCCTCGAGACAGAGCTCAAGATACTCCTTCATCTCTGCTATAGACATTCCGCAGCGCTTTAGGCATCCCAGGCTCTGTATCCACTTTATGTCGCTGTCGCTGAAGACGCGGTAGTTGTTCCTGTTCCTCTTCACATTCGGCACAAGGCCTTCGTTGCAGTAGAACTTCAGATTCTCGTAACTCATGCCGGTCAGGAGACAGGCTTCTTTCATCGAATACATAAAAACTCCGAAATCTTGAGAAAAGCTATTGCCCGGTAGTAACTACCGGCTGTTACATTCATTCTTGCATCACCCGAAAGGGGCGTCAAGGAGCAAAAATGAAAAGAAACGTGTTTTTATGTACATTGTCGCTGCTCGCTCTATTCTCTGCCTGTGCAAACGGAACCAAGGCCGAGCCGGCAGTTGAGGAAGAAAAGAGGAAGGTTCTGGTCGTCTTTTATTCCGCCACGGGCAGTACAGAGAAGGTTGCCGGGTATATAACCGATGCAGTGGACGGAGATCTCTTCAGTATCGAATGCGCTGACCCGTATACATCATCCGACCTGAACTGGACGGATGACTCAAGCAGGGTAGT
>CAZGNN010000261.1:0-2686 GCA_964527335.1 uncultured Spirochaetaceae bacterium
ACGATACGCTTCTCGACCTCTACGAGAGGGGAATGACAAGCGAGAAGATAGACTCACTCTTCAATCCTCTTGAAGAGTCAATCCATTCAATAATGGACAGACTCGAGGGAAAAAGTGTCGACACATCCTTCCTGACTCAGCCCTATGACGCGAAGAAGGAAGAGGAGTTCTGCAACGCGGTTGCCGTTAAGATGGGATTTGATCTCAAAAGAGGAGCAATCGGAGTTGTCGCACATCCCTTCACGACGACGCTCGGATCCGACGACGTCAGGATATCGAACAGGTTTACGGACGAGAGCGTCACGGACCCGATATTCTCCATCGTTCACGAGACGGGACATGCCCTCTACGAGATGCATGCCTCCCTCAACAATGAGATAAGAGGTACATCCCTTGCCCAGGGTACCAGCATGGGCATCCACGAGTCGCAGTCACGCTTCTGGGAGAACATGATGGGACACTCTCACGAGTTCTGGGAGTATTTCTACCCGACACTCCAGACTTACATGCCGCAGCTGTCTTCCGTCAAGCTCGATGACTTTGTGCTTGCACTCAACTTCCCGCGCCCCTCTGCAATCAGAGTCAACGCGGACGAACTGACATACACGCTCCACATAATATTGAGATACAGACTCGAGAAGGCCCTGATCGGCGGCTCTCTCAGTGTTGACGATGTTCCGGAAGCCTGGAACAGGGCAAGCGAGGAGATTATCCGCTACAGGGTGAAGAGCGACAGCGAAGGCTGTCTCCAGGACAGCCACTGGGCAGGCGGAAGCTTCGGCTACTTCCCGACCTATGCACTCGGAAACCTCTACTCGGCAATGTTCCTTGATTCCCTGTATTCCGACTGCGGAAAGGAGAATGTGGAAAACGCCCTGAGACGCGGGGAGTTCTCGCTCATCACATCGTGGCAGGACAGCCGCATCTGGCACTGGGGCGCAGTGTATGAACCGTCAGAACTTGTCGAAAGGGTCTGCGCTCAGCCTCTCTCGGCAGAGCCCTTCACGAGATATCTTGAAGAAAAGTTCTCACATCTTTATCTTTGACTGAGGAAGGTCAGAAATCATGAATTTACCTAACAAGCTTACGGTGACGAGACTCGTTCTCGTTCCTGTGTTCCTCGTAGTATTCCTTATCGAAAAATATACATCCCTCAAGGTTCCCGCAATGGTGGGGATGCTCGTCATCTATGCCGTGGCGGAACTTTCGGATCTCCTCGACGGGAAGATTGCAAGAAAGTACAATCTCGTAACGGACCTGGGGAAGGTGATGGACCCGTTTGCGGACACACTCACTCACATAACGTACTTCGTCTGCTTTTTATCGCTCTCCATAATGCCTCTCTGGGCATTCATACTCATAATGTGGAGGGAGTTCTCCATCCTCTTTATAAGGATGCTTCTTGCTAAGTATGCGGGAAAGGCAATGCCTGCGAACATATTCGGCAAGGCGAAGACCGTGCTCTATGCGGCAACGACGCTGATGAGCTTTATCTATCTTGCCCTCGATACGTTCTCGACGTTTGACCTCTCCGTCTATTCGACAGTTCTCTACGTGTTCTTCTCGCTTTCTGCTGCTGCATCCGTGATGAGCTTCATCATCTATGTCAAAGAGGTTCTGAAGAGCAGGGCTCTCTCGGGGATGACGAGATGACGGGAAGGGGACTTCCCTTCATCGGTTTCTCCGATGAGGAAAGAAAGAACATCGAGTACGTCATAAGCGACGTTGACGATACGATAACGAAGAACGGGAAGCTCTATCCCCTCGTTCTCGATGCCATGTACCGCCTCAAGATGAGCGGACGCACGATTGTTCTCGTCACGGGCGGCAGCACGGGCTGGGGCGACGCCTACATAAGGCAGTGGCCCGTCGATGCCGTAATCTGCGAGAGCGGGGCCGTCATGCTCTGCCATGACAGAAACGGTGGAATAACGAGCATCATCAATCCCGTGATAAAGAAGGATGAGGTGATGGAGAAGAGACGCGCTCTCATCGAGCGTACGGCTCCGTATCCTTTCTCGTCGGACCAGTGTGCCCGCGTCTTCGACATAGCATACGACAAGGCAATGATGACGGACGGGGAGATAAGGACACTGAAGAACATTCTCTCCGCCCACGGTGCAAATTCTGCCGAAAGCTCCATACATATAAATGCATGGTTCGGTACATACAACAAGAAGAGTGCCCTGAAGTTCTTCATGGAGAAGTGTCTCTCGATAAAGGAAGGGGAGTACCTGAAGAAGAGCATCTATCTCGGGGACTCTTTCAATGACCAGCCACTTTTCAGATATATTCCCGTGAGCATCGGCATGCATACGGTCGAAGAGAGGAGAGACGGCTTCGAATACCTTCCCTTATATATAACGACTGGAACAAGCGGAGACGGCTGGGTTGAAGTCGTCAATGCCCTTGTCGAAGGAAGGGAGGATGACGGGGAAGAGGAAGTAGAAAACACGGAAGAAAGTGAAGAAAAAAATAATTGAAAAATATTTTTAATCCGTGTTGACAAAAATAAGGGAAAAAAAGTAGATTACTTAGGCACGCGGAATTAACGAGTGCGTTGTTTTTTTGATTTATCAGCGAAGGGAAGAGAAGATAAGAAGCTTGGAGAAAGAGCTTCTGTCAATTCAAAATACGAACAAGGTAGATTAGAAATAAGAAGCCAAGGTTCGGGAATAGAGACAGA
>CAZGNN010000262.1:0-2680 GCA_964527335.1 uncultured Spirochaetaceae bacterium
GGTTGAAACAAAAGGTGAATCAACTTATGGTAAGACTACAGGCGGTCTTGAAGACAGGAACCAGAATACGAAATTCGGCATTACGGCCGACAGCGGAAAGTTCTGGGCTCTTTTCTTCAAAGCCTTCAGCAATCTCAGATGACAGGAGAAAGAAATGACAAAGACAATGGAAAATCTTGCAGAAAGCGCAGCATATATTCATTCGAAGCTTGACGGAAGAAACGTCGAACTTGCGATAGTACTGGGATCGGGACTGGGTGACCTCGGGGAAGAGGTGAAGAACCCGGTGATAATCGACTATAAGGATATCCCGCACTTCCCGGTATCTACAGTGCAGGGACACAAGGGCAGACTCATCATCGGTGAACTCGAGGGAAGATGTGTCATGTGCATGCAGGGACGTTTCCACTTCTATGAAGGATATTCGATGGAGGAGTGTGTCTATCCCATAAGGACCATGTATCTTCTCGGAATAAAGTCCCTTATCCTCACGAACGCTGCAGGATGCGTCAACAAGAACTGGCACGTGGGAGACCTCATGCTGATTACGGATCATATCAAGCTCTGCTCGGAGAGCCCCTGCAGAGGAGCCAACAACGACGAGCTCGGCCCCCGCTTCTTCGATATGACCACAACGTACAGCAAGTCTTTGCAGAGTGTTGCACGTGATGCAGCCAGAGAGAACGGCATCACCCTCAGGGAAGGCGTCTACATGTTCATGAGCGGCCCGAACTTCGAGACTCCCGCAGAAATCAGATTTGCTCGCACAGCAGGAGCAGATGCCTGCGGCATGAGCACGGTCCCCGAAGCCATTGCGGCTTCCCAGATGGGCTTTAAGACTATGGGCATAAGCTGTCTGACGAACATGGCAGCCGGCATTCTCGACCAGCCCCTCAATCACCAGGAAGTCCTCGAGACAGGAAGAATCGTCAAGGAGAAGTTCACAGCTCTCATAAAGACAATAATCGCTTCCTGGCCGAAGAACTGAGACAGATACAGATAGCAGTAATACATTAATCAAATGGCAGGTAGTACCTGTAAGGGAGTGTCTTGTGGGCTTATATGTCAATCCGGGAAACATTGCGTTTGCCGAGGTAAATGACAGTGATTATGTCGACAAGACGCTTCTTATTGACAATGTGAACCGGACAATAGGAAAAGGCGGGAATCTGATCTGCAATTCCAGACTCCGCAGATCCGGAAAGTCATGGGCGGCAAGAATGCTTGTGGCTTACTACGATGCCTCGTGTGATTCTCATCCGCTTTTTGATGACAAGAAGATAGCTCTCTGTGATGGTTATCTTGAGCATCTCAACCGCTATAATGTCATCTACCTTGAAATTACGAGCTTCATCTCGCAGGCTCGGCGTGAGGGCATGACTCTCAAACAGGTTCCTGATCTTATTGTGAAGACACTCTCGAAGGAACTCGATGCTCTTTATCCGTCGCTCCCGAAGGATGATACATTATCCGGAAAACTCATATCTGTTACGGAAATGGACGGGAGAAGGTTCATCTTCGTCATAGACGAGTGGGACGCAGTCATCAGGGAAGGAAAGAATGACCCGGATGCCCAGACAGCCTATCTTGAGCTCCTCCGAGAATGGTTCAAGAACGGGATATTCACTCCGAAGGTTGTGGCTGCCGCTTATATGACAGGTATTCTTCCAATCAAGAAGGACGGATCGCAGTCTGCTATATCTGATTTCTGTGAGTACACGATGATTAAACCAGGAAAGTTTGCTCCTTTCATCGGTTTTACTGAAGATGAGGTAATCAGACTATGTGCTTCTTACCATGCTGATTTTACACAGATGAAGCGCTGGTATGACGGGTATGAGTTCAGTTCGGTCGGAGCGGTATACAACCCGAATTCCGTAATGAAGGCCCTGCAGAATGGTGATTTTGATTCTTATTGGACGGAAACGAGTGCCGCCGAAGGGCTTATCGAATATATTTCCCAGGATTACAACGGTCTGACGAAGACAGTGGCGGAACTCATCGGAGGAATCGACGTTTCTGTCGAAACTGCCGGCTTTGCCAATGATCTCACTTCGTTCAAGGGAAAGGATGATGTCTTGACGCTGATGATACATCTGGGGTACCTCGCATACAATGCAGTTACCCGTACTGTCCGAATTCCGAATGAGGAAATCAAGAGGGAATTCCAGCGTTCCATTCATGTAGTCAGGCATACGGCAACACTGAAGAGGCTGAAACAGAGCGAAGATCTCTTCCTTGCCACAATCCGGAAAGATGAAGCGAAAGTTGCGGAGGCGATAGAGAAGATACATGCCGAAGAGACAGCGCCTCTTCACTACAATATGGAACAGAGTCTCAGAAGCGTCATCAAGCTTGCCTACTATACATACCGTGATCACTATCTCCAGTTTGAAGAGCTTCCCTCCGGATCCGGATATGCCGACGTTGTCTACATACCGCTCCCGGATTCTGACTGGCCTCCGCTTGTGATTGAACTCAAATGGAACAAATCAGCAGAAGGTGCAATCGAGCAGATAGAAAAGAAGAACTATCCGAAGGTTCTGGAGAACATCAACCGCCCTGTTCTTCTTGTCGGTATAACCTATGACAGGGATCAGGAAAGCGGAAAGAGAAAGCACTCCTGCAGGATAGTCGAGTATAGGATGGATGAGAGCTGACTCTCCATCTCACTGAATTC
>CAZGNN010000263.1:0-2680 GCA_964527335.1 uncultured Spirochaetaceae bacterium
GTAGCTCTCATGCCTTGATTTACAGAATGGAAAAGAACATAGTGACAAGCATGAAAAGACTTGTAACTTTGTTAACACTCGTATTGGTTGCATTAAGCCTGAGTGCCGCAGTGACATATTCTGTAGGCGTTGAGGGTGGTGCTGACTACAATACAATAATTGCCGGCAAGGGATACAGAGACTATACGTACAGCGGAAAGATCAGCTACACGGTTTCTGTTCCTGTCGTTGTCGAGTTCACGCCGTCTCTCGGTCTCCAGACAGGAGTCACATTTGCAGAGAAGGATTATCATTACGGCAGGACGCTCTCTTATACGGATACTTCCGGAGAGACATCCAGTATCAGGACAATCGACTACATACTCTATAACGGTTTTCTGGAGCTTCCCGTTGCATTCCGCTATACGCTGAACTTCGGTGAAGACAGTGACTGGGCAGTATATGCAACAGCCGGCGGTTATCTCGGATACTGGCTCAAGGGAAGGAGAACAGGCTCCATTCTCGGTTCAAGCCTCGTAGGTGCAACCGAGAATATCGATGAGGCAGTCAACTTCGACTACTACAACAGATTCGAGGCAGGTGTGAATGCATCTCTCGGCGTCAAGTGGCAGTTCTCGGAGAAGTTCGATGCCCATGTCCAGATCGGCTATTCGCTCTCTCTTACAGATATGAACAAATACCAGAAACACGGTTCATATCCGATTCATAATTCGACAGTCACCGTTTCCGGCGGTCTTATGTGGGGGATTAACAAATGAGAAAGACACTGATAATTATACTCACGGTTCTGTCACTTCTCCTGGTGACAGCATGTACGAATGACATCAAGGCTCCGGATGATTCGTGGGAGAACGTCTTCCTCCAGTACTGGAATGCGATGAATACAGAGTACGTCCATTTCGGTACAGATACGGATCTCAACTGGGATGCAGTCTATGACGAGTACCTCCCGAAATTCCAGGCTCTTGACTATACCAATGTCAATGACTCCCTCACAGCCTTCACGTACTTCAAGGAGATATCGATCAACGTTGATGACTATCACTACTTCTTCAAGGTTGCAGACGGATTCGGAAACATGATCATGATTTCACCGGCTGCAGAGAACAAGTGGTGGGCACAGGAGCAGAAGGACAATCCGGATACAGAGCGCACCATCATGAGCTATCCTGACGTCAAGTGGAATGACAGCACATACGGTATTACGGTGATGATGTCAGTCGACAGGAAGACGGTTATCAGCGCTGCTGACCCGAGCGGCATATATGAATTCATGTATGCAATTGAAGGGATGAATGAGGTATCCTCACTGAAGAAGAATGAGAAGTTCCATTCAAGCGATACTTTCCAGGTCGAGAAGTCATATTCATTCAACATCAAACAGCCTGAAGCGAATGCAGGTGCTGCAGAGATGGCGGCATATTCAGTCGTCAATGCCCTGGGTCTCAAGGATTTCTCATATGACTACGGAGTAACAAGCGGCAATATCTTCTACTTCTATTTCTCGTCATTCGTATCCACAAAGCTTGAGCCGCTTCTCTATGAAAAGACTCTGACTGACGAACAGAAGGAAAAACTGAAGAGTGAGGGCCTGCTGCAGCTTCACGGAATAATCTGGTGCATACCGGAGGAAACAGATACTCTTCCCTCAGGTCAGACTTACCATTATGACCTGGAAAATTACGAGACAAAGGATGCTGACGGTAAAGATATAACGATTAACTTCATCGAGAAACTGAAGAACGTCACGGATCTTTTCTCAATTCTTGAGTCAATCGGAAAGGAAGATAAGTGCACAATTGACAATAAGGAATATTCTATCGAGGGTGTAATCATGGATGTCCGCTCCAACGGCGGCGGTGCAGTCATAACGCTTGAGAGTATTCTCGGAAACTTCTTCAAGGATTCAGAAGTGTTTGCAAAGGTAAGATATAAGGACGGCTACTCGAGACTCGAGTTCACCCCGTGGGTTGATTTCAAGTTCGAGGATGGTATCTGCAACGGAGTGAAGGATTACGACAAACCGTTTGCAATCATCACCAACGGCTACAGTGTATCGTGTTCGGAACTCAGCAGCAGCATCGTGAAGAACCTCATGAAGAAGGGTGCTGTCATCGGAGGCCAGACATATGGCGGAACATGCGGTCTGACAGACAGAAACATCTATCATTCCGGTCCGTTCTCATCCAACTCGCTCACCATCTATACGACAACATACGAGACGGAGTTAAAGGTCAGGAACGAGGACGGCAGCTATTCCTACGAGAACCTTGAAGGAAAAGGTATCACGCCGACAGTTTCTGTAAAAGCCGAGGTTGATTCTTCGTACAGCTATTCTTCAGATACAAGATTCGACGCAGCAGTCAAGTGGGTTAATGATAACAAGAACAAGTAAAACACTCTGACTTTATCGGAGAGGAGGTCGTCAAAAGCGGCCTCCTTTCTTTTGACAGTGACGGAAAAATGAGGTGACCCGGGTCCGAAATTTTACATAGCGCGAGACATAATGCTGTAGCCTCACACTGAAGAAAAAGGTAAGAATAGAAAGCATGAAGAAAACAGCAGCAATATTCACACTGATGCTTGTACTGTGCTCTCTCACAGCCGGATCGTTCTATACCGGGATGGAGGGAGGCGTGGGTATCAACACGATAATAAGCGGAAAGGACTACAAGGGGTA
>CAZGNN010000264.1:0-2629 GCA_964527335.1 uncultured Spirochaetaceae bacterium
TCGGAAAGGATTTCTTCCCTTCCCTTTCCTTCGACAGCTGCCTTGAGGGCATAGGCGTAGGCATATGCACTCTCGAATGCAACGGAGTTGTTGTGAGTCGGAAGAAGCGCACTGTAGACTGCGTCGTCGAGAGATGTGCCGAGAATAAGGGACGCAAAGACAGCAGAAGGCACTCTCATGATGCCGCCGCATGTCGTTCCGAAGATTCCCGTCGAGGACGGATCCTTCCCGTTCTTTATATCATTGAGGGCCCTGAGACTGCTCGGGCCTATGTATTTCTTTTCAACTGCACCTGTCTCGTCTATCCAGTGAATAAGTGCATCCACTGTATTCTCGACAGTGACTTTCCCGTCAGAAAGATAACGGCGAAGAAGATAGAGGTTCTGCTCGGTATCATCAGTAACCTCATAGTATTTGAGGTTACTGTGATTCTGGCTCTTTTCCTCGGGAACGAAGCCGTCTATTCTCCCTATGTTTTTCTTTATGTCGGAGCGTGTCATGAACTCCGTCGCCTTCCCCACTGCGTCGCCGGAAGCGAAGAAGGAAATATATCTAGACAAGAGACGAGAGATATTCATAATCCTTCCTCAGTCTCTCATCGATGTCGTCGATGTAGAATTTGTAACTGGGCTCGAGTGTATAGTAACCCGAGTATCCTCTCTCCTTAAGGAGTGCAAAGAGAGCTTTCCAGTCAATTGAACCTTCTCCTATCGGGAGATGCTTCGTGTTGTCCTTGAAATCGCTGAGATGGAGGTGTGCCGGTACATTCTTCAGGTTCTTTATGAAGAAGTACGGGTCGACGTTGCCCTCGAGGCTCTCGGTTGTATCGATGATGATTTTCATATCCGGCATGTCCATCGATTCGACATACTTATCGAGTGTGTCCGGATACTGTCCGACACCCTCGGGATGGTTCTCCATGCAGAGTGTGACTCCGCTCTCTCCCATCTTCTCGTAGAGGAAGCGGATGTTGTCCCTGATGGGCTTCCCGATCTTCTCCCACATTCTTCCTTCGTAGGGAGTTTCCGTGTGGATGACCATGATGTGTGTGTCCGCCTTCTTCAGGAAGACGGAAAGTGTTTTCACATACTCCTCGAATTCCTTTCTCATTTCGGGATTGGCATTATAGAGAAGTGCAAAATAAGCGAGGGGGAAATGGATTGATGACACATGCATGCCAAGCCTGTCTATGGCGCCAAGTCTTTCAAGCGATGTGTCTGCCATGCACTGCGGCATAAGCTCGATGTTCCTGAAACCTGCCTTCTTCAGGTGTTCCAGCCCTTCGATTGTTTCGTAGGTGTACAGTGCTCCTGTACTGAATGCGAATTTATCCATTTCGTCTCCTTTACCTATGCCCCCGTTTTCCGGGGGCAGGTGTTAAATAATTATTTTCAGTCAATATCCTGGATGAGCTGGCTCGCTGCATTCTTGAATGCATCTGCCGGAGTCTTTGTTCCGTGCTCGATGTCATCAAGAGCATACCAGAGCAGACTGTCCATTGTTCCCATTGCACCGAAGTGTGTGTAAGCCCATGCATAGGAAAGCTGCTTTGTTGCAACATTGTAGAGTTCGTTGTTCTCGATCTTGTCCTTGACCTCTGCAACTTCAAGAGAGCTCTTTCTGATCGGGAGGTAGCCGCTTGCAAGAGCGAATGCAGACTGGTTCTCTGTGTTGAGAACGTACTTGATAAGCTGCCATGCAGCATCCTTTGTCCACTTGTCTGTTGTCAGGATTGTAGTCGTGCTTCCGCCGAGTGCAACAGCCTGCTTCTTGAAGCATGGCATCTCGATTGCGCCGAGTGTGAATGTCGTGCTGCCTTCCCATCTTGTGATTCTGTTGGATGTTGCTGCAACAAATGCGAGGTTACCTGCAAGGAACTTCTTCTCTGCATTGGAGTGGGCACCTGCTTCCATGACGCCGCTGTCGACGAGGCTCTTCCAGTAATCTGCAACTTCAAGACCGCTTTCGTTATCGAATGTCGGTGTGATTGTGCCGTCAACAACTTCAACAACCTGGTTGTCGTTCTGATAGAGCATGCTCTTTACAAGCCATACGCTGTCGGATGTATCGAAGCCTGCTACTCCTGTTGCTGCCATGACTTTCTTTACGACTTCAACGAATTCATCCCATGTCTTCGGGGGATTCTTCTCGAGGTCA
Organism: uncultured Spirochaetaceae bacterium; assembly: GCA_964527335.1. Classification (GTDB taxonomy): domain Bacteria; phylum Spirochaetota; class Spirochaetia; order Sphaerochaetales; family Sphaerochaetaceae; genus Ornithospirochaeta. The sequence continues at coordinate 2,158 of CAZGNN010000264.1, forward strand.
AGACCTGCTGCAGCGACAAGTTCCTTGTTGTAGTAGATGACCTGTGTCGAGATGCCGAACGGAAGAGAAGCAATCTTTCCCTCGTACTTTGCATACTCGAGAATACCGCTCTGGATATCGGCAACATCAAACTCTGCGTCTGTTGTTGCGAGTTCTTCCATTGAGAAATCTCCGTCCTGTCCGGGATAGAGCTGGCTAGCGGATGTGATGACCATGTCAGGAGCATCGCCTGCCATCTTTGCGGCACTGATCTTTGTTGCGCTGTCTGCATAGGAACCTGAGTATGTCAGTTCGATTGCGATTTCCGGATGTGCTTCCTGGAAGGCTGCAACCTGACTCTCGAAGAATGTTCCTGCGGAGCCGCTGATGGAGTACCAGACCTTGAGGTTCACAACCTCGGGTCTTGCTTCCTCAACAGCTGCTGTTTCTGTCTTTCCCTGAGCGAACAGGGTTCCCATTACGGTCAGCATGA
>CAZGNN010000265.1:0-2611 GCA_964527335.1 uncultured Spirochaetaceae bacterium
GTGCATAGTCCGTTATGATAACGGATGTACCACTGGTAATAAAGATACCGGAAAGAGACGAAACGTCAAGTTTCTCGCCCCCTCTTCTCTTCTCCTGTATTATCTGGTTACGGAAGAGGGTGTTGAGCGCCCTCGCCGTACCCTCACTTGTCGTGTTGATGTATCCCGAGAGCTTTATCACGCCGTCCTTCTCGTCGAAGAGAAGACATGTCTGAAGAATCTCGGATGTAACGGTATCGGGAAGTTCGAATCCGATTTCCTCCAGGCTTTCCGGCTCGAATACGTAGAGGGAGAATGCCGAAGAAGCCATTCTCGCTGCAGTCTCGTCGTCGATGAGCATCTCGCGCTCGGTATATGAACGCCGGAAGAACGAGGGATAGTCCCCGTCCGTGAAGAGCAGGACTCCGCTCTGCGGAACGTAGAGACTGAAATTTCCGTCCTTTGCGCTGTACCATTCGGCATCGCCGTCCTTCTCCTTGGAGAAAGACGAGGAGAACATCAGTCCCGTATTCACCATAAAGCGCGATATGTCGCCCTCGACGGCCCCGCTTGTCACCGTTACCTTTCCGTTCCCGGTATCCTCACTCTCGAGCGAGACGCTGACTCTCGTCGCCTTCTTCACCATGGCGGACGCTGTCACATCTTCGCCGACGAGTTCACCCAGCTCCCCGTTTCTTATCCTCTCCATGTCGGCTGTCATCACAACTTCCCCGCTCTCCCCGAGTGCCTGATAGAAGTACTCGGTGGTGAACGGTGTCTTATGGACACAGCCTGTCAAGAGGAGAAGAACTGCAACGGAAACGGAAAGCAGGGCTCTCTTCATTCTTTATACCTTTTCGACCTTTACAGTGACTTCAGTCTCGTTGATTTCCGCCTTCTTTCCGTCATTGGGAGCGAATGTGAGGGAATCGGAGAGAGTTTCCTTGCTGATGAAGGCGGAGAACATGTCCACTGCCTTCTTCAGTGTTTCGTCACCGTCGACCGTGAGCCTGATATGGTCCGCAACGTCGAAGCCGGCTTCCTTTCTCTCTGTCTGCACGAGTCTCACGAGGTCTCTTGCAATACCTTCAAGGAGAAGCTCTTCGGTAACTTCAGTGTCGTAGCCGACAGTGAGGTCGCCTTCGTTGAGCACCTTGACGTGCTCCTTCTCGGTTCTCTGGACGACAAGGTCGCCTTCCGTGATGTCAATCGAGCCGTTGGAGTAGTCGATCTTCTCGCTCTCTCCATTGAGAATCTTCTCGATTCTTTCGCCGACAAGACCCTGGATGCGGGAGGCGACTTCCTTCATGGACTTACCGAGCTTTGCACCAAGTACCTTGAAGTTTGCCTTTGCGGAGTATGTGACGAGGTCCTCCTCGTTCTTTCTGACGAAGACCTTCTTGACGTTGAGCTCCTCCTTGAGTATGTCGATATCCTTCTCGAGAGTCTCCCTGACGGAGCTGTTCCTGCTGACGACGATGAATTCCTTCAGAGGCTGTCTGATCTTGAGGTTGGATGAAGCCCTGAGTGAGCGTCCCATCTCGACGGCCTTCATGACAACTCTCATCTCCTCTTCCTTGACTCTGTCTCTCTCCTCCTCGTTGTACTCGGGGTAGTCGCAGAGATGGACGGAAATCGGCATGTCGTCTGTTCTGAGGTTCTGGTAGATGGTCTCGGTGACGAACGGAATCATCGGGGCTGCAACCTTGCAGAATGTGATGAGCACTCTGTAGAGGGTGTTGTATGCATCCTTCTTGTCGCTGTCGTTCTCGCTTCTCCAGAATCTTCTTCTGCTTCTTCTGATGTACCAGTTGTTGAGGTCATCGATGAATGACACTACAGCCTGTGTCGCATCCTGGATCTGGTATGTGTCGAAAGCCTTCGTAGTCTTCTCGATGAGAGCCTCGAGATCCGAGATGATCCACTTGTCGAGAGGATTCTTCAAATCCTTCGTTGCCGTCTCGGACGGTTCATAGCCGTCGATGTTGGCGTATGTGACGAAGAACGAATATGCGTTCCAGAGAGGAATGAGAAGTCCCTTCAGAACATCCTTCACGAGGTCATCGGAATACTTGACGTCATCCGCCCTTACAAGACAGGAGTTGATGAGAGCGAACCTGAGCGCATCGGCACCGTACTGTCTTACGACTTCCATCGGGTCGGTGTAGTTGTGCTTGCTCTTGCTCATCTTGCTTCCGTCCTCGGCAAGGACGATTCCGGATACTATGCAGTGCTCGAATGCGGGCTTACCGAAGAGGCCTGCAGCGAGAACTGTCAGCGAATAGAACCATCCTCTCGTCTGATCGAGGCCTTCGTTGATGAAGTCAGCCGGGAAGATCTTGTCCCACTTGTCGCCATTCTCGAAGGGATAGTGCTGCTGGGCATACGGCATGCTTCCCGATTCGAACCAGCAGTCGAAGATGTCCGGAATACGGCGCATCGTGCCCTTTCCGTCGGGGCTCGGCCATGTGAGATTGTCGACGAAGTGCTTGTGGAGGTCATCAACCTTCTGTCCGCACTTCTCCTCGAGTTCCTTCACGGAGCCGATGACTTCGATGTAATCCGAGCCGTCGCACTTCCAGATAGGAATCGGGTTACCCCAGAACCTGTTGCGGCTGATAGCCCAGTCCCT
>CAZGNN010000266.1:0-2611 GCA_964527335.1 uncultured Spirochaetaceae bacterium
GCTATGAAGAAATCCGCTCATATCATCCACAACTGGATTGACATCGTCTATCTCATTTTCGGACCGTTCATCGCCGCATTCGGCATCACTGTTTTCTATACCCCTGCCAAGATAACGAGCGGAGGAGCCGCAGGTGTTGCAAACATCCTCTATAACCTCTTCGGTTTCGATATCGGTCTCACATCTCTCTGTGTAAATATCCCTCTCATCATATTCGGTATGTGCGTATTCGGTATCAAATACGGACTCAAGACTCTGATAGGATCTTCTCTTCTCTCGTTCTGGATGACGACCATCGGCCGTATCACGAACTATGAGGGAATTCTTGATGTATCCGTACCGGTATATGTTCTTCTCTCTGCTCTCTTCGGAGGTGTCCTTCTCGGTTCCGGTATCGGAATAACGATGAAGGCGGGATGCAACACCGGCGGAACGGACATCGTCGCACAGTCCATCGCTCATTTCACTCCGATTGCGGTGGGTACCGTATCATTCTGTTTCAATGTCCTCGTTGTAGGATCCTCGGGCTTCTTCATCGGTCTCGAACCGATGCTCTTCTCCATCATCGGCATGGCATGTTCGTCTCATATGGTCAACTACGTTCTCACAGGCTTCGGTACTAAGCAGAGCAAGTCCGTATACATCGTATCGGACCACATGGAGGCCATAGAGGAAGCTGTCGTCAAGGAACTCAAGAAGACGGGAACCATCCTCACGGGAACGGGTGTCTATACCCATCAGGACCACAGCATGCTTCTTGTTCTCGTACAGAACCACCAGTACCAGAGACTCCTGCGGATAATCAACCGCTGTGACCCCAAGGCTTTCGTATTCGTCAACGAGGCATACAGCGTAATGGGTAAGGGATTTGCACCTCTCAAGAAGGTTGCGGACGCGACTACCGCCGAGGATTGAAGCGGTAGGAATCCCTCAGTTTCTGCATTGTCCTTTTCCTTGTTATTGTGCTTACTTCATCGAGACGGGTAAGTATCTCCCTCTCGTCGATGATGAGGAATGACAGCGCCCAGGCTACTGCCATCGAGATGTAGTATTCTCCCTCGTCGTCGGCCTTTATGACGGCATCGGTTATGGCTTTTCTCTCGTAGTACTTCCTGTTTGTCATGAGCCACACGATGCCGAGTCTCTTCGGATAGACTTCCTTTCTCTCGAGAAGAGACGAGAAGTAGGAGTAGAAGGTATCCCTTTCATCTTCCTTCGGCCTGAATGCCGATACGATTGTGTCCGTCTGGTCCCAGGATGATAGATACGGCAGAAGCTCTGTGAGCTTAGCGAGTTTAGTCTCTGCCGCTGTTTTCTCGCATCCTGTTGCAAGCCCCTTCAGGATTACATCCTCGTGATACCTTATCTCGATATCATCAGGAGACACTGTCTTTGCGAGTTTTCTCAGTACCGGAATCCTTATTCCCTTCCTCGGAAGTGTATCTGTCGAAGAGAGGGAGAGGGCGAAAAGCCTGTACTTTTCGTCCTCGTAGGGGGCATAGAGCGTATCAGTAACCAAGCTCTTCTCCCACTATGATAACGTAGACTCTTTCCTTTGTTCTCTGCCGTCTCATTATGAGTGCATTAGAGCAGATGCACTCCTCTGCGCTGCAGCCGTCAGTGAGGATGTTCTCCTCGCTGAAGAGAGGAGATACACATCGTCCGAGCTTAGCGCAGGGAGTGTCCTTGCAGAGCCTTATTGCATTGGCGGGTGACGCACTGTTCTTCACTCTCTCAACGGCATCCCTGAGAGTCGGGACAAGCTTGTTGATTCCGACAACGAGGATTACCTTCTCCGGCCCGAAAGATATCGCGCTTATACGGTTGCTCCTGCCGTCCACTTCATATATCTCACCCCTGTCCGTGACTGCATTGGCCGATGCGAGGTAATACTCGGCCCTGTATGCATCCCTGTAGTCCTCATGCCAGTCTGTCTTCTCCTTGAGGTACTTCATGATTCCCGTTTCGACAAGCGTCATGGAGCCGCCTGTTGCCGTATAGGAGTGTTCGGGGACCATTGACTTTATAAGTGTCAGGGCCTCTTCCTTCGTATCTACATAAGCTGAGGAGAAGTTGTTCTTCTCCAGGTTTGTAAGAACATTCTTTATTCTGCAGTGTACTGCCTTTCTCTTGTTTGCATCCATATTCCTGATTCTACCACAAAAGAAGAACATTGGAAGAATTCATTGAGAAGATGGAGAATCTGCAGAAAGGCAGTATTACAGCCTCTGGTGAAACTTCCGGGATTTTGATTTTTCAGGGTTGACTATTTTTTGTGAATCAGTTATTTTCATCTAGTTAATCGACGCAGGGTAGAGCAGTTGGCAGCTCGTCGGGCTCATAACCCGGAGGTCGTAGGTCCGAGTCCTACCCCTGCTATAATGTGGTATCTGGACTGTCGAGTGAGCAAAGGCCGCCGGCAGATGTGGTTTCCAGACCCGAGAAAAAAAGAGATGCAATCCGTTCTGAGGAGCAATGGCACCGGAGTGGGTTGCCCATTTTTTTTGTCCCCGTTTTCCCTTTCACACTGCAGTCATTCTGAACAGATGATAGAGATATAACTATCTGCAACACAGATATTTAGTTTGTGTGTTCCCTTGTTTGAGGCTGG
>CAZGNN010000267.1:0-2611 GCA_964527335.1 uncultured Spirochaetaceae bacterium
CCTCATACTGCTCCACCTCGAATGTATAGAGCGGGATTTCGTTCTCAAGGTAATTGAGGACCTTGTCGACATCCTCTTCACTGAGGCTGTACCTCCCGTTCTCATACTTCCAGGTGACACACGGCCACGTAGGGAGCACCGGGTGCTCAGGAATCTCGCTGATGAGAATCTCGGTGTATGTCGAGTCAGTCTTTGTTACCGTCCGACAGCTTATTAAGGCGACTAAGACGAGAGTCACTGTCACCGCTCTCGGGAGAAGCGAAAGTCTCGGGCTTCTCCGTCTCTCTGACTTCCTGTAGTTTCGTCTGAACATCCTTGATACTCTCCAGTTCCTTTGTCTTTGCTGCCGATTCCTCTTCTGCCGCTTTGAGCTTATCCTCTGCTGTCTCGAGCTTCTTTCTGAGTCTCCTGTTGAGGTAGCATAGGATAGCGATGCAGAGAAGAAGCGCAACCGTTCCCGTCAGAGCAATGTTCACTTCACGTTCTCCTTCGCGTTCTCGATTGCCTTCTTATCGTCGGCAGTCTTTGCTATCGAGAACTTGTCGAGGAAGTTGATGATTTTCGAGAGGATCTCGTTGTCCTTCGTAGTGGGGGTAATCTTCACGATTACGGAGCATACGAGTATTACTCCGCAGATGATTGTGCAGATATTGCCGATGTTGTCTCTTATCCAGTTGATGATGTCTGTCATATTGTCTCTCCTATTTCATGAACGCCTTACGGAAGTACGCATTCATCTTCTTCTCCTGCGCTTCCGATTCGCCGTTTATCTTGTGTTCCCTGAGACTCTTGAAGATGACCGCGTCATTCTCGAGTCCCAGCTTTATCCCTTCCTTGATATCGTTCATGTGCTCGTCACGGTGCTTTGCATACCGCTCGAGGCCCCACATCACGATTCCTCCGCTGCCGAAGAGGGAGCAGAGGATTGTCAGTACAATCTTCAGTTCGTCACTCATCTTATAAGCCCCCACTCTGCAAACTTCTCGAATCCTCCGACAGCCTCGATGTACTTCCGTGCAATCTCCACTATCTCGCTGTACGGTCTTCCGTCGACATACTCATCGCCTATTGCACACGAAAGGTTCACTTCCTCACCCGTCTCCTGTGCCTTGAGAAATGCGTAGATGTTCACGGAGACATCAGCCTTACTGAGGTCCTTGCCGTGTAAGCCTCCGCCTGTGACACTTCTTCCCATGTCGGAGCCGAGCTTCCTGTTCGTCGCTCCGCTGTCAACAGTGGAGCCTCCGGTCCAGTAGCCCAGGGGATTTATCTCGGCATCAGGACATAAAGGCCTCAGCTGCTCCTCGAGCGTGTTGCTGTGGCAGATGATTGTCCGCTCCCCGTCCGTGATGTACTTCCCGTCATAGGGGAATCTCGAGAAGATGTCTTTTGCAAGCTTCGTGAGGCTCTTCTCCTCGTCACTCACCGGAACGCCCTTGAAGATGCCGTTGTCACCGCAGCGCATACCTTCCTTCTGGTTATCGCTGAGGTGCTTGTCCTGCGGAACGATGACGACTGACGAGTTCAGAGGTCCGGCAATACGGCGGATAATCCTCTTCACTTCGTCCTTCTTTATCTCTGTTCCGGTCTCTATGATGACATAGCAGTTCCAGTGTCCGAGGAGCACCTCAACCGCTATCTTCGGATTCTTCTCCCTGCTGTACGCAAGGTCTACGATTGCACCGGCTATGCAATCAGCCTTTTTATCGGGATGTGCCGGCGATACTTTTTCAAATGCCATTTTCATTGTCCTCTCTTTGCATTCAGGAGTCTGTCCATCAGGGAGTCGTTGGGATTACTTCCTCCGTACTCCACAGAGCAGTTCTCCCTCACTACCTGGTATATCTGGAACCAGCACTGGTTCACCTGCTTGAGATAGCTCTGACTCATCGTCACGTAAGGCGATGTTATTGCTGCACCCGTTGTCGGATGCTTACCGAGGAATCCGTACTGCGAAATCATCGTCTCGCACTGAATCCATCTCGAGACACTCATCGCATACTGCTCGATGAGCTGATTGTTCACGAGCTTCTCACAGCCACGGTCTCTCAGCCACTCGTGTGTCTTTCTGTAGACATCCTCGGCGCAGAGATCGACTCCGCTCTTCTGTGCTGCCTTCAGGAAGTCCTTCACGGGAGGAACGTTCTCCCCCTCAAGCTCCTCGGGCTCCGGGAAATCCAGAACCTCCGCACTCTTACCTGTATTGATTTTGTCTATCAAGGGCTTCGGCGGTCGTCCCGCTCCTACCCTCTGACCGCCTCTCGCGGTTCCGTCTTTTGCCATTTGTTTTTCCTTTATTTTGTTACGGTGTATATACCATGTTTGAATACCAACTTTTCTGCGTCGAGCTGGCCGCCCGGTCTACAGAAAGTGCCCTCAGACTTTTCTGAGCGCCCCTGGGGGCTATCCATCGAGAAAGAACGTGTCCGGACTCATCTGAAGAGAATCGATGCGTCTACGGCCGTTTTTCGAAGGCTGAGAGTCAGGAGCGGCTCAGCGTTTTCCGAACCTTGAGCCTTCGAGAATGCTCTTCCTTGTGTGGCACGAAGGACATAAAGCCTGAAGGTTCTCGTCATCAAGAAGAGCACCGCCCATGCTGATGGGCTGTATG
>CAZGNN010000268.1:0-2596 GCA_964527335.1 uncultured Spirochaetaceae bacterium
CGCCGCCGATGCGGATTGCAAGAGCGTTGTCGAGAGACTGTCTCATGTCGGCAAGGGAGACTGTGTTTCTGATGCCGTAACCTCTCGGAAGAAGGATGTCATCGTGGATAATCGGAATGATGACGCCCATGCCGAAGAGAACGAGAAGCTGATAGATACCGTTCACGAAGTAGTTCATGATGTAACCGGTAATCATCTCCCTGCCCTTGGCCTTGTTCATGATGGTTCCGCAGAGCCAGCCGAGGAAGACGGAAATCGGAATCGAGATAATCATCGCAAGGACGATTCCCGGAATACCAGCAATTCTCCAGTCGGAGACGAGGATGAGTCCGATTTCTCCCGCCATTGCTCCGAGTGTCATACCGAAGTTGAGTCCCATACCTGCCATGATAGGAATGAGAAGAGAGAGAATGAGGAACGAGTTACGTGCTATACGTGTGACGATTTCACTCAGGAGGAAGCTTACGCTGAATCCCGATACCGGAATACACACGGCACAAATGATTATGAACATCAATGGAACTGAATTGTTCTTTATGAAATTTAATACCTTTTTCATCTTGTTGCCTCACTCTTTCTTGTCAGGGCATAGAGAATCATACCGTTGGATGCGATTGTTCTGATGACCTCGGAGATATCGAGTCCCTCACCTGTGATCATGATCATCAGGTTGTTGATGACTGTCGGCGTCATGGTGACGATTCCCTGGAAGAGGAAGGTTCCGATGATGACGTTCTTGATGTTTGCCTTGTTGACCGTAGCGCCTCCGATGAGGATTGCAGAGACTGCAGGAAGTGCCATGTTGAACGGAGCCATGTAGAGCTGTATCCAGCCGAAGCCCTGTTCGTATACGAGGATTCCCACTGCTCCGAGCCATGTCGACATGACGACGGAGAGAAGTCTGATATAATCCACGTTGATGCCGCTGGCACGTGCAAATGTCGGGTTGGAGCCGACAGCCGTCATTGCAGTACCTGTCTTCGTATGGAGGAATGCCCACATGAGGAATGCCAGGAATGCGAAGAACAGGATGGCACCGGTCGGGAACGAGAAGTGACCGATTTCAATCTTCAGGAAGTTCGAGAGAGCCCCGTTGTAGAAGCCTTCGAGCGAGATTGTCGTTCTGAGACCTTTTCCCGCATAACCCCAGACCATCGTCGGGCTGTGATAAGGAAGCAGCAGCCACATCATGCACATGAACGATACGGCCGAGAAGCCGACGTATGTTGCTATCATCATCTCGCCGCCCTTGATCTTGTTCAGGAGCCAGCCGTAGCCTGCGCCGAAGAGGATTGCAAACGGGGTTGCGAGAAGGATTGCCATGAAGAAGCTTGAGATTCCGGTGAAGCCGAACTCTATCGAGAGCGTTGCTCCGAGGAGTCCCGAGATGATTCCGAGAGGAAGACCGAAGTTGAGGCCGCATCCGGAATGAATCATCGGCACCATTGCAAGAACAAGCACTGCGTTCCAGCTGAAACGGTTGATTGTGTTCGTTATCTGGGTGAAGAAGTTGGCGCCGACGAAGGGAGCCGCGATGAAGAGTACGAGAAGGAAGCCCGCGATGATCAGTCTCGGAAGACCGAACGACTGAGCTGCCTTCTGCAACTTGTCCTTGAATGTACTGTTTACAGTTAGTGTTTCGCTCATATTACCTCCCCCTACTTTACGTTGCTGACCATCAAGAGGCCGAATTCCTCGCTCGGTGAGGATGCCGGGAGAATACCCGCAACCTTTCCGCCGGAGACGATTGCTATACGGTCACAGACACTTCTGAGCTCCTCGAGTTCGGAGGAGATCATGACGACCGTGACGCCGTTTTCCCTGTTGAACGCCCTGAGGGCATCGAGAACGAGAGCCTTTGCGCCGACGTCGATACCTCTTGTCGGTTCACTGACGAAGAGGAGCTTCGGTTCGAGTGCGAATGCCTTACTCAGGCACACCTTCTGCTGGTTACCGCCACTGAGTTCCTTTGCCTTCTGCTTCGAGGACGTGCACTTTATCTTGAGTTCGTCGATATACTTTTCGGTTACCTCGTTGATGGCCTTGTCGTCACGCCACTTGATGGCCCCGCCGAGATACTTCTTCAGGAACTTGTTGTTTACCTGCATTGCGGAGAATGCGATGTTCCACTCGAGAGTCTCGTCGAGAAGAAGCCCGACACCGCGTCTGTCCTCACTGACGAACGCCATTCCGCTGTCAAGGCACCTGCGGGGAGTATTGAGAGGAATCTCCTTGCCCTCGAACGTGACCTTTCCGCCGGCATCATAGAGTCCCATGATTCCGTTCGGAATACCGAGCTTGCCCTGGCCTGCGAGGCCCCCGATACCGAGAATCTCACCCTTCTTCACATCGAGGGTTACATCTCTTACAAGTTCACCTGGCATGTCGACCCAGAGACGAGAGATAGAGAGTACGGTTTCGTCACTCGATACTTTCTTACTCTCTTCAGACTCTTCCTTCTTCTCCTCGCTCTTTCCGCGTCCGACCATCCATGCCGAAATTTCGGCAACGGAAGTATCCTTCGCCTTGACATCCTTGACGATGAGGCCGTCCCTCATTACGAGGACGTTGTCGCAGACGGAGAGGATTTCCTGAA
>CAZGNN010000269.1:0-2578 GCA_964527335.1 uncultured Spirochaetaceae bacterium
TGGAGAGAAGAATGCGGTTTCTGCTGCTTCCGCTGTCAATCTGGTCTCTGAAGATGTTGAAGACCGTGTTGTTCGATTCCGAGGCGCCGGAGTTGAAATAAATCTCTCCGGGATCCGAATTTATCAAGGCCGCAACCATCCCGCGCGCCCACGTGATTCCGCTCATGGAGGAGCGGCCGAGGGTATGCATGGATGAGGCATTGCCGTAAAGATCGGCATTCTCCTCCATGATGGCCTTCACTTCGTCGGCCATCTGTGTCGTGGCATTGTTATCGAGATAGACAATTCTACCCATATATGTATTCCTTCTGCCCTAAAGGTAATTACAGGAGTATGACGCGTCAAGGTTAAACGGGACAAACTTCTGCCTCAGGGTCAATGGTATTATATATGATTCGCATCTCCTATGAAATAGGGAGCTACAGAATGAGCTTCTCCATTCTCTCCCCGTCGGTGACGGGATTGATCTTTATGACGGTGGCCGTTGCGGCACCGGAGCGTGTGATGGTCATGTCTCCCGGGTATTCATTCTCCACTTCATCGAACTCGAGGCCGTAGCCGTCACCGCTGAGAACTATCTTCTTTCCGTCGTCGGAGAATGTGTATCTGTCGTAGTAGTGGATGAAGCCCAGTCCCGCCTTCTCGACCTTTCCGTTCCAGTGAGGAGGGAAATTGAGGCTCAGGAAGGAGTCTCCGTCAAGGAGAGAGACGAACGACTCGAGATGCGACGCAAGATACTCCGAAGCCGAAGAGAAGTCGTACTTCCCCCTCTCGTCCTTCTCGGAAGATATCGCAATGGACGGAATACGGTACATCGCACCCTGTCTTGCGGCCCCGCAGGTTCCCGAATAGATGGTGTCGGACGAGAGATTGTAGCCGTGGTTTATGCCGCTGACGATTACGTCCGGTCGCGTAATGAGTCCCGAGCGTATCGGATAGATGACACAGTCCGAGGGTGTTCCCTCGAGGGAGTAGTGTCTGTCGTCCCATCTCCAGAGTGTCATGCTGCCGTGGACACTCATCGCGTGGCTCTTTGCACTCTGCTGGGTATGAGGAGCAACCATACAGACATCGTGGCCGTGCTCCGTGAGTACTCTCCCGAGGGTGTTGATTCCCTCTGCAGTGTACCCGTCATCGTTGGTTAAAAGAATATACATGTGTCACCCGATTACTTCAGCGCCAGAGTGAGGAATGAATGGAAGCCTCTTCGGATGGAAACCGAAGATGTGTTCATATTCCTCCACCTTCTGATTATCGGGGAAGGTACCGTGTTCGTCAACAACACACAAAAATGAGCCCGCCTGCGAGAGTGTTATCGATACCATGCCGATGACTGTCCGGCTCTCCTTGCAGCGGCGGAATATCCAGTCGAGTTCCGGGGACGTGAGTTCGGCGTTCATGACGACGGATCGCTGTGCAAGCGAGAGTGTCTTCCCGAGTGCCTCTCCCTCGCCCTTCTCTATGCATTCGAATGCCTTCTTCGCATAGTCACTTGAAAGAAGCAGGAAGACAAGGCAGCGCTTGTCGTAGTCGATGAGGGAGGATGCATAGAACCTCACATCCTTTTCGGTGAGATTCCTGAACTCCGTTCCCTTCGGCATCTTTGTCCTGACAGTGTCGACAAGCCCGGTCAGAGAGGAGCGGAACTCGTCATACTCGGGAGTGAGAACTGAATACGGAATGGAGGAATCGAAGATGTAGCTTCTCTCGGGGGAGATTGAATAGACAGTCTCCTTAGTCTTTCCCGTCTTCTCGTCATAGAGATAGACCATGTTCTGCTCTCCGTACGAGAGAACCCAGATATCTCTGGTTCTTATGCATTCGGTCGAGGAGAACGAGGATGCACGGAGAGCGGTATCGTAGATTCTGTCACGTGAGTAGCCGAGGCCGAGGAGACTAGAGAGAGCGAGAGTCATTCCGACACATATCTGGCTGTAGAGACTGTCTCCGAGCGAAGCACATCCCCCTCCGGAGAGGAGTACGTTGATTCCAGGAGCCTTCACGCCCTGTTTCTCGTAGGCAAGATAGACACCCTTCACGGCGTTCGCCCACTTGTCCTCACGTCTGTATCGTATGCTTGTGGTGAGGAACTTCTTCCTGTCCTGTCTGGCGGTATTGATGATTCTTACCGTATTGTCATCACGCCTCGAGAGTGTCAGAGTTATGCCGTCTGCAGTATTGCAGATGAGACTCCATCCCTTTATATATTCGGAAAAACATCCTACCAGCGTCGTCGGCTGCGGAACTGACACCACAACTTCGGGCAGGACGTCGAATTCTTTCTTGTGGGCCAATGCCGGCTCGTTCAACTCACCACTCCTTTGTGACAATTATCAGCCCTGAAGGTTGAAAACGCAAATAAATTCGGATGGCAGATTGATATAAATTGTTACCCTCAGAAAGCAGATTCTCACTCCTTCTGATACACTTGAGGCTTCAGAATGACTACAGGACGCGCCAGTATCCTCCCTTCTTCGAGCCGACTCTCTCAAGCTTGCCGCGTTCCTTCTATTCTATGCTGACGTCCATGTAGCCGAAGAAATTGTCTACCGTTTTCTCAGTTCCTTCACTCTTTCCT
>CAZGNN010000270.1:0-2574 GCA_964527335.1 uncultured Spirochaetaceae bacterium
GGGTAACAACAGACAACTACAGTTGCGGCTACAGGGGAGCCGAATATCTTATCGGGATGGGACACCGTAAAATCGGGTACATCGGATGGACTTCGGGAATCAGGGACCTTGAAGCCCGTGAGAAGGCAATCTTAGACGCTTCTGAAGGGAAGGCAGAGGTTTTCGTGGAGAACGGGGAATTCTCGTCCGAGAGCGGGGCTGAGCTTACACGTACCCTCTTGAATAAGCATCCGGATGTCACAGCAATATTCTACGGCTTCAACATCCAGGCGCAGGGTGGAGTCAACGAACTCCAGAAGACTGGGCGTGTCATCGGGAAGGACATATCCGTAGCACTGATAGGTACTCCCGAGTGGTCCTATACGGGGCTGAACAACTTCACCCGTGTGGACATGGGGGACATGAGTCTCGGCAATACCGCAGCACAGGTTCTTCTTTCTCAGCTTCAGGAGAAGCCTCTTGAAAGGAAACGTTACATACAGGAATGCAGGGTAATCGAAGGAAATTCGGTTTTGAATTTAAACTAAAAAAGGAGTGAGAAAATTTAGGCGGTACGAAAATTAACTTATCTTTTAGTTTTCCTGCTGTCTTGACAAGTATCATTACTAAAGATAAAGATTTAGAAAAACGGCAAACGTTTGCCGAGAAAAGGAGAAGCAGCATGAAAAAATTATTTTTCGCAGCTATGGTTCTGGTCCTCAGTTCAGCTATGCTCTTTGCATCAGGCTCGAGTGAGGCGACATCTTCCTCATCCTCAGATGAGAAGGTTGTGATCAACTACTACGAGTGGGACATGCCGAATGAAAAGTTCATCGAGGACTTCGAGGCAGAGAATCCGGACATCGACGTTGTCGTACACATCATTCCTGCAAACGGAGACAGGGCAACAAAGCTCGATACAATCGCTCTCAGCGGTTCCGACATGGATGTGTTCCCGATTGCAGACGGTGACCAGTTCCTGAGAATGGAGAACGGCATGCTTGCTTCTCTCGACTCATACATTGCAGCTGACGGTTTCGACATGAACGAGGCATTCGGCGCATATGCAGAGTGGGGTGTAGGATCTGACGGCCATGTCTACGGTATCCCGTACAGAATGACAAAGACGATGGTCTTCTACAACAAGGACTACTTCGATGCTGCAGGGGTCGAATATCCTTCAGATGACTGGACTCTTGACGAATACATCGAAACAGCAAGAAAGATGGCTGCATGGGGCAAGGACCAGGGCATCTACGGTACCTACACTCATACATACAACAACGAATGGGCTACAATTGTTGCTCAGGTCGGCCAGTGGTATAAGGAAGACGGAAGCTGCAACATCTGGGATGATGCATGGGTAAAGGGTCTCGAGACAAGAAAGATGCTCGACGATGAAGGCACACAGATGTCGTTTGCCCAGATCAAGGCTGTCAAGGCTGCAATCAACGCTACATTCCTCAGCGGAAAGGAAGCAATGGTAACAGCTGGTTCATGGCTCGTAAGAGATATCAAGAACCAGGAGAAGTTCCCTCATGACTTCAATATCGGTATCGCATACATGCCGCGCTACGACGAGACTGTCGAAGGCCACAGATCCAACTTCTCGGTATCCGTCCTGACAGTTCCTGAGAAGTCCGAGCACAAGGAAGAGGCATGGAGATTCATCAAGTACTATGTGACAAGGGCAAATGCCGAAATCGCAGCTACAGGAAACATGCCTGCATACGTTCCCGCATACGACGATGCTGAAGTTGTCGAGAAGTTCGCTGAAGGTGCAAACATCGATCAGATATACATCGACAAGCTCTTTGCTAAGGATACTCAGTTCTCGACAAACAAGATCCTCGGCGGCAACGGCGCAAAGTACATGACAATCATCGGTGAAGAGGTTTCCCTCTACTTCAACGGTGAGAAGTCCCTCACTGACACACTCAATGAAATCCAGAGCCGTGTCAACTCCGAGGTACTGGGTAAGTAAGTAATCATCAGGGCCGTCTTCCCTTCCTAAAGTTTCCCCTCAGGGGAGGACGGCCTTTTATTTCATCAGGCGGAAGGGGATCGGGAAAACACAATGAAAAAGAAAATGAGCATTCTGATGAGACAGGAACAGAGAGCAGGGTATGCCTTCCTTGTTCCGAGCCTTATCGGCACAACCATATTCATAGTAATACCTATCGTCATGTCCCTTGTGCTGGGTTTCACCGAATGGAACCCCATGAAGAGCTTCTCGGAAATAAAGTTCGCAGGACTGGATAACTTCATCAAGCTTTTCAAGGACGCAAGAGTCAAGGCTGCCATAAAGAACAACCTCATCTACACATTCTCATATGTGCCGATTACAATCATCCTCGCCATTGTCGTGGCGGCAGTCCTCAACAGATTCGTCTACATGAGGACGACACTGAGGATGATGGTCTTCCTTCCGTATGTAACGTCACTCGTTTCTGTCGCAACCGTATGGATGGTCCTGCTCTACCCGGGTTCAGAGGGCCCCATCAATGCAATACTCACGAACGTGTTCCATGTCCAGAATCCGCCGGACTGGTTCATATCATCAAAGTGGGCCCTCGTGGGTATCATAATAATCGG
>CAZGNN010000271.1:0-2564 GCA_964527335.1 uncultured Spirochaetaceae bacterium
GAGGAGAGCTACCGCAACATGGGAATATCTTTCGACAAGTACTACTACGAGTCGGAGACATACAGGTACGGCAAGGACGAGGTTCTCAAGGGAGTCGAGAGCGGAGTCTTCAAGAAGGAAGACGACGGCTCCGTGCAGGTCGACCTTGCTCCCATAGGCCTGGACAAGAAGGTCCTTCTCAGAAAGGACGGCACGACACTCTACATGACACAGGACATCGGAACTGCCATAAAGCGTCATGAGGACTGGCCGTTCGATTCTCTCACATACGTCGTCGCATCGGAGCAGAAGTACCACTTCACGGTTCTCTTCTACTGTCTTGGACTCCTCGGCTACGACTGGGCAAAGGAGCTCCATCACCTTTCATACGGTATGGTCAACCTTCCCGACGGCAAGATGAAGAGCAGGGAAGGGACAGTTGTCGATGCAGATGATCTTCTCTCTCAGCTTACCCAGCTTGCAAAGGAGGAAATCATCTCGAAGGAGAGAGAGGACAAGGTTGAGGATGTCGACGAGACAAGCCGCAAGATTGCACTTGGTGCTCTCAACTACTACCTCCTGCAGGTATCTCCGACAAAGGACATGACATTCAATCCCAAGGAGTCCATCTCCTTCAACGGCAATACGGGACCGTATCTTCAGTACACCGGAGCAAGACTCTCGTCAATCCTCAGAAAGTACAGAGAGGAGAAGAAGGATACTCCGTTCGACGGTTCTCTCCTCACGAACGAGGACGAGAAGACCCTCCTCACGATGATTGCGTCCTTCCCTCAGTATCTCAGGCGTGCAGCCGACGGCTTCGATCCATCAGTAGTCGCAACGTTCCTCTACGACATGGCGAAGACCTTCAGCCACTACTATCACGACAACAGAATACTCAATGCCGAGAGCGAGGCGCTTATCACAGCACGTGTCACGCTCTGTGAAATCGTACTTCAGACAATGAAGAACGGCTTTGAAGTAATCGGTGTTCCGTTCCTCGAGGCTATGTAATCATACTCGTACAGAGTCAGCAAAGCGTCCTCCTTCCCGGGAGGACGTTTTGCGTTAAGATTCCGTCAATCCTGCATGGCTGTGCCTTATGGGCTTTCTTTGTGCTTGAATGCTTAAAAAATTATCGCGTACGATAATTTCTAAGGAGAAAAAATATCGTTGACGATATATTTTCGTTGACGATGTTGCTTTACGTCCTTATGATTAAGGTAGGACGAAGGCAGAAATGAGCGATTTTCAGAAGTTTCTTGATGAGAACCTGTCAAAGATAAAATTCGAAAAGACAGAATCGGAGGAGGAACTTCCCGATTATGATATTTATGGTGAAATCAGGGAAATGATTGTCTCCGAACGCAGAAAGCAGAAGATTACGCAGAAGGAACTTGCACGCCGGAGCGGAATATCACAGGCGAATATATGCAATATCGAGAAAGGGGAAAGATGTCCGACGATTGACACGCTCAAGAAGATTGGAGATGCGCTCGGAAAGAGGCTTGTAATATCATTCGAAGACAGGGAGGATGTACTGTAATGGCTGTTATTGAAAACCTGACGATAAGCTCCTTCAGGGGGATAAGAAACCTGACAGTCGAAAAACTGGGTCCGATCAATCTGATAGTCGGCGACAACAACTCCGGCAAGACAAGCGTTCTGGAAGCACTTGAACTCCTGGCCGGCGGCGGTATTGCAAACATCTACAGAACAGCCCGTCAGAGGGAGAGTCTCTATGGTCCGAATACTTCTTCCATATATGAGGCCTTCATTTCGATGTTTCCGAAAACGGAAGATGTCCTTGAAATAGGAATATCTGCAGATATCGACTCTGTTCCCGTGTCGTATTCAGTGAGAGGCAGGGAATCGAAGATTCTGCTTGATGCCGCTGATTTCAGAAGAAGTACAGCCAGGGCTTTTTCACAGACGGAGACAGATGCGTTCGACGGTGGTATCGAGTATGGAAAGGGAGGTACCAGGAAGAGAGAAGATATTCATCTTACACGGTATTCCAGTGCTTCCGGAACAGCCGTGTCATCGGAAAACGGTCTGAAGATTGCGTACGTCTCTCCGTTTGAGCATCTAATGGGAAATACCATCAGTACGATTGTAAAGAATGAAGGTTACAAGGAAATCTGCCTCAGGGCACTTCAGCTTTTCGATCCTGACATAACGGACATGATGATCTTCAGAAGTGACGCAGGTGACAGGCCTGTGGAATATCTGAGGCACAGAAAACTCGGAGCAATGCCTCTTTCCACATACGGAGACGGCATCAAGAAGGTTCTTGTTCTCGCAAATGCGGTTGCCTGTGCAGAAGGCGGAATTCTGCTTATAGATGAAATCGAGACTGCCATACACAAGAAGTACTATGACGATATCTTCCGTTTCATCGTGAAGGCCTGCAGAGCATTCTCCGTTCAGGCTTTCTTTACAACGCACAGCATCGAGGCAATCGACGGCCTTCTCCAGACTCAGGATTACCCGAACCAGACCGACACGGATGATATCATGGTCGTAACTCTCAAAAGAGCAAACAACCGGACATATTCCCGCGTCATGACAGGCAGGACTGTTCT
>CAZGNN010000272.1:0-2554 GCA_964527335.1 uncultured Spirochaetaceae bacterium
TAGCTCACAGGGACAGAAGAGTATAAAAAGAGACATGTAGATACTGAGACGTTCATGGTCACGAATTGTGACCTTGGTTGCTCAAAACAGTTGAATCATTGCCGGGCGGAAATCACATATTCTGTCGAGGTCGGAAAAATCGATCTCGATGAGGCGACAAAAAGGTAAAAGACGTCAGGATATAATGTTAGATGGTTCAAATTAGTCTGAATATGTATCGGGTAGTTAAACCCCCAAGAGACTTTGGAAAAGAGTATGGGCAAGACGTCTCTCAGTGCCATGCCGTTCAAGATCACAAATTTTGTGACCTTGATGAGGCAATCAAGACAGAGCACTCATCAACTAAAGGTTTCGAAATAATCAGAAAGTTTGGATTTTCGCTCAAGGACGCTGGTAAGAAATGCTTTGAACTCTCGCTTATCGATGACGACTATCAGGTCAGTGAGCTTATGAAGAGAACCAGAGACGGGAAGCAGTGATGAAGCAACAGGAATAACTTGAGAGCAACTCTCGCCAGAGCATTTGTCTTTCGAATGTGATGACTTGGAAATACTTGGAATTTGATAACTTAAAAGTTATTATAATGTCTGTACCCCCAATATGAATCACTTATGAGAGGCGATGATGAACATGGACAAAGAGAACAATGACAGCCATATCGGCAGAAGCTGGGAAGAAGTAAGGGAAGAGGTGTTCACTCGTGAAGAGATTGCGGAAAGTGATCTCAGAGTTGCTTTGATAGGTGAATTCATCAAGGCAAGAAACGAGAAGGGAATAAGCCAGAAGAAGCTTGAGGAACTCAGCGGTGTCAGACAGCCGATAATAGCGAGGATGGAGAAGGGGAAGACAAGCCCTCAGCTCGATACTGTTCTGAAGCTTCTTGCACCTCTCGGTCTGACGCTGAAGATTGTTCCGCTTTGAGTCTGCCGGTATTCTGAAGAACTTCTGCATTCTGGAAGGTAAAATGGACTTCTGAACTTCACCCTGTTCTAACATGACAGCTTTTATGAAGAGGGAGAAGAGAGCATGCAAGAAGTGTCCGAGACAGGACTTGACTTCTGATATCCCTGCAATCAGATTCTCCTGTCAAAACCGTTGCGCGTCGGATGTATGTTCATACTTTACATCTCCTGCAGCGGGAAATAGAATTCAGACTATGGGTTACGGAAAATCAATAACATTGTTTCAGGCGGACGACGGGATTACGACGCTTAATATGGCAAACTGGAACGGGGAGTGCATCAAGCTTCCGAGAGACAGGGTTTCAAAGTGTACATACCCGGAGCTGACTGAACCCGGAGTCTATTTCCTCCTCTGTCTCGATACCGAGGACGGACAGGATGCCGTTTATATCGGGGAGGCCGAGGATGTGAAGCAGAGACTTCTCAATCACATTCATGCCTTCAACGGAGGCAAGGAACCCTATTACTGGCAGTATGCCGTCGTATTTACCGGAGATGATCTCAACAAGGCTCTCGTTAGGTATCTCGAGAAGAAGCTGACCGGAATGGCAAGAGATGCCAGAAGATATCGTGTCCTGACAAAGACAACAGGAGAGAAAATCTCCATCAAACGTCATGAAGAGGCATCGATGGATGCATTCACGGACAATATCGTACTCATGCTCGGTCTCCTGAACATCAGAATACTGGAACCTATAAAACCCGCACGGAACATTGCGTCAGATAGCAGCGAGACAGGTGAGACTGCGGAACCGGTTATTCTTCATCTGAAGACAGGAAGCTGTTCAGCAGATGGGTTCTTCACCGACGATTCGAAGTTCGTTTTGAAGAAAGGCGCAAGGATATCGCAGGAAGAGGCTCCGTCCATGCCCCTCGGATATCATAGGAAACGCCAGTGGGCATTCGATAACGGCCTTATATCTGACTCTGTCACGACAGATGACATAGTGCTCAACAGCCCATCAGCCGCTTCATCCTTCGTACTCGGCTCGGCATCCAACGGCAGACTGTACTGGAAGGACTCCAGCGGTGTAACACTGCAGGAAATTCTGAAAAGGGAGTAGCCAGCTCTGTCGGTTTCCGTCGTATCAATTACTTTCTTGGTAGTTCTTTGGATTTTCCTGTCGATATCATTTGCCCGGAAGCTTTCTTCTCCTCTCTGCTCTTGAAACGTTAATACGACGTGAAGCGCGGCAGTCAATATATTCCGGTGCTCCTTTCTTTCGTGTCCTGTCTTCAGAGTGTCAGTGAGAAAAGAAAATGGAAGAGATGAAGACGTTCAGAAAACGCTGATCCATATTCCGCGAATGGAAGTTCCAGCTCTGGATGTATGACCTTCTCTACGTCATGGTTGCCATCTACGTCGATTATGGAACATCGGATCATTTGCTTGTCAGCACCAGTGATGCTCCGACGTTCTTCGGGGAAGTGGAACTCCTGGAGAGCATGCCGCGTTTTGCAGTCGCAGTTGTCCCGGACTGACGCATATGTACGATAAGCAGGCACAAAGACATTATTCGACGTAGGGTGCGTAGACGTTCTCCTCTCCCCAGGTCGCCTTCTTGACTGCAGTCACGAACCAGTCGTCAGCA
>CAZGNN010000273.1:0-2543 GCA_964527335.1 uncultured Spirochaetaceae bacterium
TTCCCTTGAGAGACGGGTTCTTCTCTATCATCCTCTCCTTCCAGAGAGCTCTCAGTTCCTTGTCGCCTCCGCCGGGAGCGTATGAGAAGATTTCCTTCTTCTTCAGAGCACCGGGTACGAAGGAGGAGTAGATGTCACTCAGGCAGAACGGCTCGCCGTTGTCTGTCGCAAGGCCCACCGTCGCGTTGTAGCGCTTTGCCTTTTCGCCGGCCTCTGCCGACTGTGCGACGATTCCCTTCGGAAAATAGATACCCTTTCCTCTCTTTGAGAGGAGGTCGAAGGCTGCGGAGCCCTTCAGGGCTTCGTTGAGTTCGAGTGCGAGTTCATTCATGTTCTGCCTCCACAGATAGAAAATATTAGGAACAAGAATATTTAATAGTTCCGCATTTTACTACTACATTTCTTAGGTTTTTTTCAGAAAAGGTACCCCTGTCCGTCTCCTTCGTCCGTCTTTTCGTCCGTCTTTCCGAGAAGGGACAGGAACTCGTCCTCGCTGACGATCTTCACGCCGTACTTCACAGCATCGGCGCGTTTGCTTCCGCCTCCCTTTCCCGCAAGAAGATGAGTTGTCTTTCCGGTGACGGAACTCACTGTCCTTCCGCCCCTCTTCTCGACTTCCTCCATCGCCTTGCCGCGGGGATTGAAGTTTACAAAGGATCCCGTGACGCACCAGACCTGACCGGCGAATATCTGGTCAAGGTCCTCCTCGTCCTTCCTGTCCATATCTAGGGAGAAGTGGAGACCGTGGGACCTGAGGGACGTGACCATCTTCATGAAGTTATCGTCCCTGAACGTCTTTATTATGTTGAGGGCAGTCTCCTCGCCCATTCCCTTTATGGAGGTGAATGCGGCGATATCTTCAGTCACTGCCTTCTCTATTATCTTATCTATGGAATCGAAGCCGCCGGAGATGAGAATCTCGGCGCTCTTCTTTCCGATTTCCGGAATGCCGAGGGATGCAAGCACCGTCCGGAAGGGCTGCTCCTTCGATTTCTCGACACTCTCCCTTATCTGACTGACGGTCTTCTCCCCGATACCCGGTCCTATTGCCTTCGTGTAGTCTGCCGTATATATGTCTTCGACATCCCTCAGGATATTCATGTCGTAGAGAACCTCGACTGTCTTGGGGCCCAGTGTCTCGATATCCATCTGGTCACGGGACGAGAAGAAGGAGAGTCTTCCCTTTGCCTGATCGGGGCAGCGGTAGTTCGGGCAGTAGAGATGAGCGCCCTTCTCGACAAGCTCCGTGCCGCAGCATGGACAAATGGCGGGCAGGCGGTATGTCGTGTTGCCGTCCTCGTTCTTCTCGATCACCTCCTCGACTGCAGGAATGACATCGCCGCGCTTTGTTATGGAGACGGTGTCTCCGATTGCGAGCTCGAGTTCGTCTATGTACTCCTGGTTGTGGAGTGTCGCCCTTCTCACCGTCGAACCTCCGAGATGGACTGCCTCTATCTCGGCTACCGGTGTGATTCTTCCCGTTCTTCCGACCTGACATGTGATCGAGGTGAGCTTCGACTGCGCACGCGGGGATTCGAACTTGTATGCGATGGCCCATCTGGGGTGATGTACGGTGTAGCCGAACTTCTCCCTGACATCGAGTTCGTTGATCTTGAATACAAGGCCGTCTATCTCATGGTCGAGTGTCGGCCTCTTCTCTGTCATCTCGGCTATATAGTCCGAAAGAGTGTCGAAGGAATACGGCCTGCCTTCCTCGAGGCCCGCGTTCCTCAGCCCCTCCTGAGCTTCCTCCACTGTCCGTGCGACGTAGCCGAAGTCGGGATTGATCCTGAAGCCCAGGTCCCTGAGCTTCCTGAGTATGTGAAGGTGGTCTGACGGAGTGAGAGAAGCATCGCTCCAGAAGCCTTCGTAGCAGTACATGTCGAGAGGAACACGCGCAGCCTCGCTGCTCTTCTGGCGTCTGACGGTCCCTGCCGCAAGATTACGGGGATTGGCGGCTCTCTCGTCCTCGGGGAGAGTGCTGTTGACTCTCTCGAAGTCTGCCTTCGGAAGGTACACCTCTCCTCTTACGGCAAGGTCTATCTTCTCCGGAAGCTCGAGTGGAATTGATTTTATGGTGACGATGTTGGGAGTGACGTCGTTGCCCACGCTTCCGTTACCGCGTGTGACCGCACGCGTAAGTATTCCGTCCTCATAGTAGAGGACCATCGAGATACCGTCTATCTTCTCCTCCGCGACGAAGCTCAGCTCCCCGCCCTCCTTCTCGATGGAACGCGAGAAGAACGAGAGAACCTCATCCCTCGAATATGCCTTGTCGAGGGAGAGAACGGGAATCGTGTGTTCGACTTCGGGAAAGTCCGACGTGAGGTCCGATCCGACACGGCGTGTCGGGGACGAGGGGGATGCATACTCCGGATGCTCCTTCTCGAGCTCGATGAGTCTGTCCGTGAGCCTGTCGTATTCGCTGTCGGGAACGAGGGACACGCCCTCCTTGTAATATGTATCCTGATAAACCCTGAGCCTTTCTGTCAGGCTCTCCATCTCTTCTCTGATATCCATAGGGAAATGATAGCACAGAACGG
>CAZGNN010000274.1:0-2540 GCA_964527335.1 uncultured Spirochaetaceae bacterium
GAGTGTCGCGCTCTTCATGTTCCTGATTCTCTCCCTCTGCTTGCGGTAGAGGATATATGACTTTGCAACATCCTCGTATCCTGCCTGAGAGAGGACTCTCTCGACAGAGTCCTGTATATCTTCGACGCTTACCTTTCCGTCCTTCACCTTGTTCTGGAAGTCCGAAGTGACCTTGAGTGCAATGAAGTCGATGACGTTCTCGTCCCACTCTTTCTTCATTGACTCGAAGGCCCGTTCTATCGCCGTTGTGATCTTCTTTATATCGAATGCGACTTCCTTGCCGTCGCGCTTTACAACATGATACATTTTCATTCTCCTTCGGTAGGGAAAAAGGTATCACTGTTTTTTCCTCTTTTCAAGAGTCCATCTACTGTATAAAGCGTTAGATATAAAACGGTAACACTACATATAGCGTTTTCATCGGTCTCGTATTGATACGTTTTCTATATAACTATTGAGTATTTTCTTGTAGTTTTGAAGTTCCTCGAGAGAGGGGGTCGTAAAACCTGTGGAAATGGTATCTTCCGACGGGACAAAGGATTGCAGGAAGTACCTTTTAGCACCCCTTAAAGTTTCACCGATTTTTTCAAAATTCGATGCGTGGTGTAGCTCTTTGACGACCGTCGTGCGGAACTCGCAGTCGACCTCTCCCGAGAGGAGGAAGCCGATGCTTTCCTCTATTCTAGATGTGTCCGTCTTCACTCCCGAGAGAAGGGAATATTCGTCAAGGCTTGTCTTTATGTCCATCGCGACGTAGTCGACGTAGCCGCTCCTGACTGCGTCCTTCAATACTGACGGCATATAGCCGTTCGTGTCGAGCTTCACCGAGTACCCCAGAGCCTTGATTCTGCCCAGGAACGGAATCAGATCGGAGTTGATGGTGGGCTCCCCGCCCGTGACCACGACGCCTTCGAGCATTCTCTTCCTCTTTTCGAGAAAGGAGAATATCTCCCCGTCTGGAATTACCGGTTCGTTCTCGGGTTCGAGCACCAGAGAACCGTTCTGGCAGAAGGGACAGCGGAAGTTGCATGCACCCGAGAACAGGATGCACGCACATTTTCCGGGATAGTCGACAAGCGTGAGTTTCTGTAAGCCGTGTATTATCATTCTCTACTTCTTCTTTCTGTTCTTTCTCTCGGCGTCACGCTCCTGAGAGAGGCGGAAGAAATCCGCCATCGTTCCGCCATCGGAATGACTCGATGAGGAATACGAATAGCTCGAGGATGTGCTTCTTGCACCCTTCTCCCTCTCGTCACGTCTGTACTTCTTCTTGCTTTCCCTTACGACTTCGACCTTTGTTTCATATACAGCCGGCGTCACGACCTTGACGGGGCTCTTCTTTATGACGACCTTCACCTTGCCGCCTTCAGTCGTCACCGTCTTCTTGCTGGAAGAGGATGAGGGAGCCGTGATCTTCGTTCTGACGACTCTCTCCTCGTAGAGGCAGGAGAGTGTCTGACAGATATAATGCACACTGCCGTCACTGTCCTCGGCCTTCATCATGTCCTTTCCGCAGTAGGGACACTTCTTCGTGTCCTTGAACTTCGGCTCGAAGACGAGAGTCGACTTCTCGACTGACGACACGAGGTCCGACGCCATCTTCTTTATGTCCTTTATGAAGAGTGCCGGGTCCTCCTTTCCCTTGCTGATTCTCTCGAGTCTTCCTTCCCAGACTCCCGTGAGCTCGGGAGAGCGGAGAGTTTCCGGAGCTAAGCGTACGACTTCCCTTCCCTTTGCTGTCGGGATGAAGTACTTGCCGCTGCGTTCGACATACCTGTTCTGTACAAGCTTCTCGATTATGTCGGCCCTTGTTGCAGGAGTGCCGAGTCCGGAGGTGAGATTTGCCTTGAGAGCCGTATCCTCGACAAAGCGTCCTGCGTGCTCCATGGCGCTCAGAAGCGTTGCATCCGTGTACCTCTCGGGAGGTGTCGTGCTGCTCTTCTTTACCTTTATCGATATAATCGGGAGCTCGTCTCCTTCCTTAAGTGTCTTTATGAGAGTCGTGTCGTCATCTGTCTCGACGGGGAGAATGGAGGACTTGAAGTTGACGCTCTGGCTCACGCTTCTGAATCCCTTCTTTATGGGAGTCGTGAAGCGGGAGAGGAATGTCTTTCCCTCCACATCCATCTTCACTGTCGTTGTCTCATATGTGTAGTCTTCTCCTATGACTTCGAGGAACCTGAGGGCGATGAGACGCCAGAGTTTCTTCTCGTTCTCGCTGAGGTCCTCCATCTTCACCTTCTGCTCGGTCGGGAGCAGTGCGTGGTGGTCACTCACGAGTGCCGCGTTGACGAAGCGCGGGTTATCTTCCCTGTAGCCGTTCTTCAGGTACTCCTCTGCGACATACGAGAACTCGGTGGGAAGAAGTGCCCTGATTCTCTCCCTGAGAGTGGGGATGATATCTGGAGTGATGCATCTGCTGTCGGTACGGGGATAGGTCACTATCTTATGGACTTCATAGAGTCTCTGGAGCGTATCGAGTGTCTCCTTTGCGGAGAAGCCGTAGGCGATGTTCGCGTCCTTCTGGAGCTCGGTAAGGT
>CAZGNN010000275.1:0-2539 GCA_964527335.1 uncultured Spirochaetaceae bacterium
GACAGTACCGAAGTTCATGCCGTTGTTTCCTCTGTATTCGACGCTGTCGGCAACGAATGAAGCGATGTCACTCAGGCTCATCTTCTTCTCTTCGATTTCCTCGCTGATGAGACATACGTTCGGCTGTGTCTGGAGAGCGCATTCAAGAGCGATGTGGGAAGCGCTTCTTCCCATGACCTTGATGAAGTGCCAGTACTTCTTTGCCGAGTTTGCATCTCTCTCGATATTGCCGATGAGTTCGGAGAATGTCTTTGTAGCTGTATCGAAACCGAAGGATGCTTCGATGTCGTCGTTCTTGAGGTCGCCGTCGATTGTCTTGGGGCATCCGATTACCTGTACCGGAACTCCGTTAGCCTTGAAATACTCAGCAAGAACTGCAGCATTGGTGTTGGAGTCGTCGCCGCCGATGATGACGATTGCGTCAATGGAGTGCTTTCTGCAGACCTCGGTAGCCTTCTTGAACTGTTCGACAGTCTCGAGCTTTGTTCTGCCCGAACCGATGATGTCGAAACCTCCGGTATTCCTGTATTCGTTGATGAAGTCATCGTTGAAGACTACGAACGCATCATCTGTAAGTCCCGAGGGACCTCCCTTGAAACCGATGAGTGTGCTGTCCTTGTTTGCCTTCTTGAGTGCATCATATAATCCGCTGATGACGTTATGTCCGCCGGGAGCCTGTCCGCCGGAGAGGATGACGCCGACAGTGAGCTTATCCTTTCTTGCGCTGCTGGTGCCCTTTTCAAAGCTGATTTCCTTCTGACCGAATGTGGAAGGGAAGAGAGCGTGGATCTTGTCCTCGTCAGCGGCACTTGTCGTAGCCTTTCCTTCAACGGCCCTGATTGTAGCCATATCCTCCTTGAGGATTGAAGGAAGCTTGGGGGAGTAAGAATAACGTGCAATCTGTAAATTTGAGTATTCCATGGTAATCTCCTTAACGATTTAGATATTACTAAAACTACCTGATATTTTCCATTACCGCGTGAGGTTAAAACAGATATTAAAATATAAAAAAGAGACTTGTCCTCCTACTTGGTATCAAGAGACGTGAAAAAAGGCCGAAAGTGTCACTTTTCTGGCCAAATTTTACAATTCTCTCCCGATATTCTATATACAGGCACACCCGTGACACGGTGTCCCGTCGGCCCTCGGTATTTGAGAAATCGGTATCGGGAGGTGTTACCTTCGGATTCGCAGTCTAAAAAACTAAAAAGAAGGAGGTGTTATGGACATGACGACTTTTGAGACAGTGATGATTGTGATTAACGTCATTACAATATGCATATTGTTGATTGAAAATAATAACCGTTCCTAACTAGTCCTTAGAAACGGCATTGAAAAATAAAGTGGAAGAGGGCTGACCGTTCACCGGGTGCCTCTCTTAATTTGAATATAACGCATCTTTTGCGATAAATAAAGACTCTGACTCTCTGTTTTTCAGCCGGAGTTAATTCTCCGCTAAGTGATGAAAAACATACCGCCAAATGCTCTCGCAAAGCTAGGCGGTATTAATTACAACTAGCAGGGTGATGGCCGCTGATGAGCGCCTCCTGTATTTGTAATCTAACACCTCATCGTGTATTTGGAAAGAGTCTGACCTGCATGATTTTCAATGACGTGAGATGCTGGACAATTCCCTGTAAAGAGAGAGAAGTGTTGTCTTAAATGTCTGTTATCTGAATAATGGAGTCATGTTCAACGTCTATATCGATTCCGATTCATTTCCGAAGGAACTCCTGTCAATTGTCCTCAGGAGACTTGTGAAGGAACACGCTTCAATAGGAGAGGCTGTATTCGTCTCTGACAGGGTGCTTCCGGATGTCAGGGATACTGTCGAAGCACATACCCATGCCCTGAGGGAGGAAGCGAAGGCGAACGGAATCTTTGACAGGACGGAACTCCGGAAGATAAGGAGCCGGATATCTCAGACGGTGGTGCCGACGGGAGCAAACAGCGCCGACGACAGGATTGTCGAGATGGCAACTCTTCCCGGCTTCTGCATCACGCATGACGTTCCGCTTTCCTCACGCCTCTGTGAAAAGGGATTCTCCGTCATCGATGACAGGGGACATATCTATACGAAGGAGAATGTGGGGGAGAGACTCTCTTCCCGCAACTTCTACACGGAGCTCAGGGAGTGTGGTATCCAGAGCGAGAAGACGAAGAGAATGACGGGGGCGGATATCAACGCATTCTCATCGGCATTCGACACCCTTGTTTCCGACTTCGTGAAGAAGGAAAAGGCCTCAGGAGAAGATGGAAACAAAATTTCGCATTGAACTCTTTTTGATATTCTATTTATTCTTGTAATCGATTCTTATGCCATATCATTTTATTCGCTAGTTAACTGGATAATGTGATGTTTAGTGAATTTACCTCGGAGGTTAATCTTCTTATTGACAAGATGACTGATGCATGCTAGGGTTAAATTAACCTCAAAGGTAAACTCAATTAAAAAGGATATGCGGTTTGGAAATCGGATACGGGAGCAGAAGCATTGAGAAAATCTGTACTGATGCCACTGTGGCAGAGAAAAAGTACG
>CAZGNN010000276.1:0-2530 GCA_964527335.1 uncultured Spirochaetaceae bacterium
TATGTTGCCGTGAACGATATGGAGAACATCAAACGGCTGGGGCCGGAGTTCATCAACGAGAAGAAGAGTTTGATTGAAGAGGCCTCATCAGTCATTGTCGAAGCCAATCTCAACAGTGACACCATAGCCGAGGTCTGCCGTCTTTCCCGCGGTCTTGTACTTGCAGATGCCGTGTCAACGCTCAAGGAGGAGAGGCTTGTCCCCTCGTTCGGACATATTGACGTATTCAAGCCGAACCTCCTTGAACTCGAATATCTGTACAAGAAGAAGATAGAGACCCCTGGTGACATGGTTGCCGCAGCATACTTCCTTCTCGATTACGGCCTCGGCTCCGTGCTGCTCACTCTCGGGAAGAGGGGCTCTGTATATATTTCCCGAAAGAAGATAATATACTGTCCGGCAGGGAACGGACGGTGTGTGAACACCACCGGTGCCGGTGACAGCTTTCTTGCCGGCTTTGCATTCGGCATGATGGAGTGGGGCGATGAGGAGACGGCCATAAAAGCCGCGACAAGCGCTTCGGAGATTACGGTTCAGAGTGAAGAGACTGTAAGTCCGGAAATGAAGAAGGAAACCTTATATAAACTAATCAAGGAGAAAGAAACCTATGAACAGATACCTGGATTATTCTGATGAAGTAAGAGAAGCCCTCGAGACGGGTAAGCCCGTAGTAGCACTCGAGAGTACGATAATCTCTCACGGCATGCCGTACCCGAAGAACGTCGAGACGGCACTTCTCGTCGAGGACGAGGTGAGACGCAACGGCGCAGTTCCGGCAACGATTGCCATAATCAACGGCCGCCTCAAGGCCGGTCTTACAAAGGATGAAATCGAATACTTCGGAAAGAAGGGCATGGCCATCACGAAGACAAGCAGACGTGACATTCCGACAATCATTGCGAAGAAGGAGGACGGCGCGACGACAGTTGCAGCAACAATGATTGTTGCAGCTCTTGCCGGAATCGACATCTTTGCAACCGGCGGCGTGGGCGGCGTACACCGCGGAGCCGAAACGACATTCGACATCTCGGCTGACATGGACGAGTTCACGAAGACAGGCGTTCTCGTCGTCTGTGCAGGTGCAAAGGCTATCCTGGATCTCCCTCTCACACTCGAGTACCTCGAGACGAAGGGCGTCAACGTCGTGGGCTACGGAACAGATGAACTTCCTGCATTCTATACCCGTGAGAGCGGTCTCAAGGTAACCTGGAGACTTGATACTCCCGAAGAAATCGCGGCATCGTGGAAGGTCCAGAAGGATCTCTATCCGAATACAGGTCTTCTCGTCACCAACCCGATTCCCGAGGAATACTCGATGAATGCCGACTACATCAATCAGGAAATTAACATTGCAATAAAGGAAATGAATGCTCTCGGAATCAAGGGAAAGGAGACAACTCCGTATCTTCTTGACAAGATTCAGAAGCTAACCGGAGGAAAGAGCCTTGAAGCCAACATCAAGCTGGTTCTCAACAACGCAAAGCTTGCTTCACAGATTGCAGTTGCAATGAAGAAATGAGCTGCGTTTTCTTCTTTCATCCCTCAGAAATGGGGGATTTTTTTCTGCCAGGAACGAAGGTAGAGGAAAAAGAAAACTTGTATCATTGTTGCAGCGGTAGTATTCTAATATGAGAAAATAATTCGGGGGATTTGTATGAACAAACTTCTTAGAAAAGTATTCGTTGGAATTCTCGTGATCTTCTTTGTCGTTTCCTGTGCTTCTACAACTGTTCAGAACACAAAAGAACAGCAGATAATCAAGGCTCAGGCGGAGACGGAGTCGATTCAGAAAGAGAAGACCATTGAGGAAGCTCCGGCGGCTGAAAAAGCTCCGGCTTCTAAGTCTGCCCATGTTGCAGAGCCTGTTTCTGTCGTCGAGACACCTGCTGCAGAGCCGGCACCTGTCGTCGAGACACCTGCCACAGAGTCAGCTCCTGTCGTCGAAACACCTGCTGCAGAGTCAGCTCCAGTCGTCGAGACACCTGCTGCAGAGCCGGCACCTGTCGTTGAAGCACCTGCTGCAGAGCCGGCACCTGTCGTTGAAGCACCTGCTGCAGAGTCAGCTCCTGTCGTTGAAGCTCCCGCTGCAGAAGTAAAGGCAGAAGAACCTGTATATAGTGAAACACTTGCATACGGCAGCCTCTCCACAAAGGTTGAAGTCTACAGCACACATGCTTCTCTCACGATTCCGACCGGTGTCACAGCTGACGACATCCTCGCTGTTGTCGAGATGCTCAATGCTTCCTACAAGAACGAAGCTTCCCTCGTCACATATGCTATCGAAGGTGATACACTTGTCCTGACATATCCTGAACAGTCTGACGAATTCCTACTGAGTGCAGTCGAAGTACTCAGGACTCAGGCTATTGCTTATATTGAAGGCCTTGCCCAGAAGGCATCTGTTGAGGCAGTTCCTGCAGAGACAGCACCTGTAGAGGCAGCATCTGTTGAGGCAGCTCCTGCAGAGGCAGCACCTGTAGAGGTAGCATCTGTTGAGGCAGCTCCTGCAGAGGCAGCACCTGTAGAGGTA
>CAZGNN010000277.1:0-2525 GCA_964527335.1 uncultured Spirochaetaceae bacterium
TGTGCTGAGCATAACGGGCTTGATCCTGTCCTTCCCGGAGGCTGTACTCGCCTACTCGCCATACGGAAGAAACAGAGTTGGCGTCCTCATGCAGAAGTTCATAGAAAAGCACATAAGACGCGGCCTCTGGAAGGACAGGATCAAGCCCGTTATGCTCAGCACATGGGAGACACTCTCCTACGACCCGGACGAAGCGGAGGTGCTGAAGATGGCAAAGGAAGCGAAGAACCTCGGCGTGGAGGGAATCGTGGTCGATGACGGCTGGTTCGGGGCACGCAGCGACAATAAATCATCCCTCGGCGACTGGTATGCCGACACAAGGCACTTTCCTTCGGGCATCAAGGACCTTGCGAACGAAGTACACTACCTGGGCCTGATGTTCGGTCTCTGGTTCGAGATGGAGGGAATAAGCGAGAGAAGCATGCTCTACAAAGCCCATCCCGACTGGATAGTCGGCCGCAGTGCAGCGGAGAGCAGCGAAGGCAACCATGAACTTCTTCTGGACCTGACACGCTCCGACGTTCAGGAATGGGTAATATCTACACTGACAGGAATCATCGAGTCATCGAACATCGACTATATAAGGTGGAGTCTCTCACGCAGTCAGGGAGACCTCTGGTCAAACAGCGGGACAAGGGACAGCGGGGAATTCATGCACCGCTATCTTCTCGGACTCTACCACATACTCGACACCATAACGAAGACATTCCCCAAGCTCTACGTGGAGGGTACATCCTCCGGCGGAATGAGATTCGACATGGGAATGCTCTCGTACTGTGCATCAATCACGGCAACGGAATGCTCCGACCCCCTGATGAGGATGAAGACGATAGAGGGTACGGCCCTTGTCTATCCGCTTTCGGTAATATCCCTCCCGCTCTCCTCCTCACCCGACAGAGTCACGGGAAGAGTGACAGACAGCGAGACGAAGTTCAACGCTTCCGTATTCGGAGCCCTCTCGCTCTCGGTCAATCCGCATGATCTGTCGAAGGTCGAGAAGTTCATTCTGAGGCAGCAGATCGAGTTCTACAAGGCGTACAGACTCTTCCTGCAGAGCGGAACATTCACAGTCCAGGAAGACAGTGATACGAGAACAGTCTGGACTGTCTCGAACGGGGACGGCTCCACGATTCTCATGCTCTACTACCTCAAGAGAGCCCCCGTCAACACGACGGCGGAGAAGCTCTACGTCGAATGTGCCAATGAAAACTATGATTAC
The DNA here is from genome assembly GCA_964527335.1 of uncultured Spirochaetaceae bacterium. Classification (GTDB taxonomy): domain Bacteria; phylum Spirochaetota; class Spirochaetia; order Sphaerochaetales; family Sphaerochaetaceae; genus Ornithospirochaeta. The sequence continues at coordinate 1,220 of CAZGNN010000277.1, forward strand.
TCCTTCATGGCGAGAAGCCATCTTCAGAACAAGGTAGACCTTGTCCTCAAGCCTCAGGAGATCGAGTGCTACAATGTAAGCGGAGACGCCCTGAAGTGGGCGGGCCTCACACTTGCCGACAACACGAGCGGCAACGGATACGAGGAGGGAATGAGAACCCTCAGCGACAATACGTCGAGGCTCTATATAATAAGAAAGAGAGAGGAAAAGAAGTGAACAGAATAGTAGTTGCAGGAGGCGGTGTATTCGGTACATCAGTCGCCGAGCGTCTCACATGGAACAGAAACAACAGCGTCACGATTCATACAATCGAAGAGGACGTCTATAAGGACATAACGGAAAATCATCAGAACACGAAGTACTTCCCGACGAAGTTCCTTTCCCCGTCTCTGACGGCGACGATGGATGACGCTGTCTTCAGTGAAGCGGATGTGATACTGCTCGTTCTTCCGTCAAAGGCCATCGTGCCCTTCTCGGAGAGAATCAGGAGGAATACGAGCGGAAACCCGCTCATCGTCAACCTTGCAAAGGGAATGAGCGACGACGGCGCATTCATCACCGAAGATATCCCGTTCGTGAGAAGAGCAAGCATGAAGGGTCCCTCGTTCGCAATCGAGACAATGAACGGCTTTCCGACATCATTCACATTCGGCGGAGAGAAGAGCGACTACGAATACTTCAGGGACAATATCCTGCCGCACACCGGCTTCACTCTTGACTGGACGGAGGACACGAGAAGCGTCGAGCTCTGCTCAATCCTCAAGAACATGTACGCCATCGCAATAGGACTTGTTTCGGGAAAGTACGGTTCCCCGAACGTCGACTTCCTCGTATATACGAAGGCCGTGAAGGAAATGAGGGAGCTTCTGAAGCTCTATTCGTGTTCGGAGGAGACAATCTTCTGCTACTGCGGACTGGGGGACCTCGGTCTCACGGCACTCAACGACCTCTCGCGTAACCGCACGTTCGGAATGCTGATCGGAAAGGGATTCCTCTTCAACGAGGAGAAGAACGCGGCAACGGTAATCGAGGGAAAGAGGACCATAAACCTCGTTGCAAGGAAGGTGAAGGAACTCGGACTCGAGAAGGACTTCCCGCTTGTCATGAACCTCTACCATCTTCTCTACGAGGACGGAAGGATCAACGATTACTTCCTCGCAGTGCTCAAGTAACATGGACAGGACAAAGAGACGGGAGAATCTGAAGTCACTCCTCACCCTTGCCTTCCCCATCGTACTCGAGGAGATTCTTTCAACACTCCTGCAGTATGTGGACACGGCAATGGTGGGACAGCTGGGTGCCGAGG
>CAZGNN010000278.1:0-2503 GCA_964527335.1 uncultured Spirochaetaceae bacterium
GCTCTCTCATGAAGGTCCTCGAGGTATTCTACCAGAAGGGACTCAACATGCAGAAACTCGAGAGCAGACCTATCCAGGGTAAGCCGTGGGAATACACGTTCTACGTCGATGTGCTTGTTCCGGACTATTCGAAGTTCGGCGAAATCTGCGACGAGATAAAGAAGACAGCCGAGAGCTTCAGGGTGCTTGGTGTCTATGAGAACGGACTCAGCTGATGGAAGAGAAGGAATACGAGCGCGTCCTTCTTTTCTCGGGCGTGCTCACGACAAAGGGTTTTCCCGCGAGCCTCAGAAAGGCTCTTGAGGACAGGTTCGGGGCGATAGATATCGTCTCGCCGTCAATACCGTTCTCGTTCACGGACTACTATGTTCCGGAGATGGGGGAAGGCATCGAGAGATTCTTCATCTCGTTCAGGAATCTTGTGACTCCGGACGAGCTCAGGGAGGCCAAGCTCTTCACGAACAGGCTCGAGAAGGAATGGGAGGAGGACGGAAAGAGGAAGATCAATCTCGACCCGGGAACGATGAGCTCAGCCAACGTAATCCTTGCCACGACGAAGAACCGCTCCCACCGTATTGCAATAGGATCGAGGCTCTTCGCGGAAGTGACTCTGATCTATCAGAATCACGGCTTCGTATCTTTCCCGTGGACGTACAGCGACTACCGCAGCGATGAGGTCCAGAAGATACTTCTCGGCTTCAGGAAAAATCTCCTCGATAAACTCAAAGAGGAAAGAAAAAAGCAGAACAGCTGAAAAGAGAACTTTGTTAATGAAATTAACTAACCCTCTCCGTCATTTTGTGGAGGGGGCTTTTCTTATGGCCATCCTCAGCTTTATGATCATCAGGACGACCATCACACAGAGGGGTGCGAGAATCGATTTCAGTGCAATGTTCATGCTTATGTTGTCAGCGATGAAGCCGACGACGGAGGGCATGACGACAGCGCCGACAGTGGCGACCGCGATGCATGTGCCGGTGGCAATCGTGGACTGGGTGTATCTCTTCTCGTTCGTCGAAAGAACCGTCGGATAGATTCCGCCCATGCTCAGCCCTATACCGAATACGCTTATTGCGGCAAGGCCTGACGAGGATGTGTTCACGAGAAGGAACGTGAAGACAAGCATTGAGGAACCCAGGAAGAGGATGATCTTCTCCTTCTGTATCTTCTGAGAGAGCGCGGCAGAGAGAAGCCTGCTGATAAGTATCATGAGCCAGAGAAGTGCGGACATCGCATTTGCGAGAGAAGACGGGAATATTCCCTGATTCATCAGGTATGTCACAAGCCATCCCATGAATGTAGATTCACCGCAGAGGTAGCAGAAGAGTATGAAGGTGTTGATCCAGAAGGACGGAGCCTTAGGAAGGGAGGAGTCCCCCTTGTCCTTCTGCTCTCTTGTATTGCTGAGGTCCGAGAAACGGAAGAGCGTGAGGGCGCTTGCCATTCCCAGTGCTATGATGACGGACGGTATTCTCCACCTTGCCTCACCGAAGAAGACTACAAGGAAGGGACCGATGAATGCACCGACAGCGAAGGATGCGTGGAGAAGATTGAGCCCGGCTCCCTTGTTTCCCGCATACTGGCCGACGACAACGTTCGTGATGTTGCTCATCGTTCCTCTTCCGACTCCCATGAGGACGAAGGCGAGGAGAAGGGCGACGGGGTTTCCCGTCAGTACCATTATGAAGAAGCCCAGGACGATGCCGGAGCCGAGAAGTATCGTGCTCTTGCGCCTTCCGACAGCGTAGGGTAGAAATCCCGAAAGCCATACGGCAAGGAGGTTGCCGATCTGGTTGACGGAGAGCAGTGTGCCCTGGAACGAATATGAGAGACCTCTCTCCGCTATTATGTCGGGAAGAATGGAGCCGAGCGTGTTCGCCATCATTCCCGAGAAGAAGAATGCATAATAGACCCTGTAGAGAAGTCCTTCCTTATTATCCTGGACATCCAGGAATCTGCTTACTGAAAACATACCGTCCCCTCCGTCAGCCCTCTGAAGGGCATACCAATATTAATATGCCGCAGAGGGGAGTTGTCCAATGATTTCTGAAAAAACACATGTACTGAGTCTGACGCATCGGGCGGTAAAGAAACGGCAAAGATTGATTCGATAAGAGAATTTCCTCTTTTTTTTCGTAAAACGCAACTTCTATAATTGCTTTCGGGGTGTGAGGAGAATATCGGATGTTCTTCCGGATGGCTGTGTCCTCTTCATGCTCAATACAAACATTTGGAGGAGACTTATGAAAAAGTCGATTATCGCAATCATGATCATCGCTGCCATCGTTCTCCCTGTATTCGCACAGGGCGGAACAGAAGCAGCTGCAACATCAACGAAGACAATTACTCTTCGTCTCAGTGAAGTTCACGCAGAGGGTTACCCGACAACACTCGCTGACCAGGAATTTGCTCGTCTTATCGAAGAGAAGACAAATGGAAGGATCAAGGTTGAAGTCTATTCCGGCGGAACACTCTACGGCCAGGAAACAGAAGCAATCGAAGC
>CAZGNN010000279.1:0-2490 GCA_964527335.1 uncultured Spirochaetaceae bacterium
TGTTGCAAAAAAAACCCCTACTCGTAAATAAACGCACCACTGTAAACGAAACTTTTCCAAGACTTTCCACAAATTTACCTTATACTGTAAGTGGTGCAGTACAAGGTCGAGTTGTTTTTGATACTTTGAAATCGGAAAAAAAACTGTCATTGGGAAGTCTACCGCACCACGCATTGTCTACGCATTCATAATGCAGCAGGACGTATAAAAAAATGTTACTGACATGGGCTTCTCTCGCTGCACACATTTTATAACCAACGGAGGAGGAAGGGAATGGACGTAATTTATCAGAGGTGTTGCGGCGTGGATGTACACAAGAAAGTTCTGGCTGTCTGCCTGATGCGCGGGAAGAAGAAAGAGAACAGAAATTTCGGTACGAGTACCTGTGATTTGTTAGCTCTAGCGGATTGGCTGCAAGAGAATCAGTGCGAAGCGGTTGCAATGGAGAGTACCGCATCATACTGGAAGCCACTCTACAACGTACTGGAGGCGACTGACATGAAGGTGATTGTCGCGAATCCCCAGCACATCAAGAATATTCCGGGAAAGAAGACCGATGTGAAAGATTCCGAATGGATTGCAGATCTTCTGCGCCACGGACTGTGTCCGTCAAGCTTCATTCCGGATAGATCCCAGCGTGAACTGAGAGAACAGCTCAAGTATCGTCAGAGTCTTGTCTGGAACAGAGCTGCAGAGCTTAACAGACTGCAGAAGATGCTCGAAGGCGGAAACATCAAACTCTCCGGTACTGTAGCAGACATACTCGGGAAGAGCTCGAGAGTACTGTTGGAAGGTATTCTTTCGGGAAGGAAGTTCACGCAGGAAGACATCGAGCAGATGTTCGAAGACCGTATACTCTCCAAAAATCTGAAGGCTTCTGCCGAACAGCTTGCAAAAGATCTTGAAGGCGTTCTGTCTGAAGCGCAGATTGAGATGATGAAGATGTGCCTTGGCCACATCGATTACCTGACCGCTACAATCCTGAAGCTTGACAAGCTGATTGACAACGAGCTTTCGTCGGAACAGCGTGAAGCAGTGGAACTTCTTGTTGACATCCCTGGTGTTTCCAAGATTTCAGCCAAAGCCATCGTAGCCGTACTGGGTACGGATATGGAGCGTTTCGAATCGGAACGACACCTGTCAAAGTGGGCGGGAATATGTCCAGGTAACAATGAAAGTGCAGGAAAACGAAGAAGTGGCAGAACGACAAGGGGGAATGCTCTCTTGCGAACCACACTTGTGCAGTGTGCTCAGGGGGCGTCTCAGTCCAAAGGCACGTTCTTTTCTGCACAGTATTCGAGACTTGTCATCCGTCGTGGAGCAAACCGAGCGAAGGTCGCTGTTGCCCACTCTATGCTGATTGCCATCTGGCATATGCTGAAGTACAAATTGGATTTCGTGGATTTAGGCAGTGACTACTACAACCAGTTCAATCGGGAGAAGAAGGCGAATGCCCTGAAGAAGAAACTGATTGCACTTGGTTATGATGTGGAGATTACCGAAAAGGAATACCCCGAGGTCATGGAGGCCTGAACTCAAACCTATCGTGAATTGTTGACGGCTTCCGCAACCGTCTGGGATTCTACATTTATTCTAAAAACCAACCCTCATTGAGGGAAACTTGTCATGCCTAATTGTTTGTAAAGTCTTGAATTGTTTCATAAAAAACAAATCCCATGTTAGCCTGTTGGAAAGAAAACAATTTTATGGATGGAGGAATATCTATGAAAAAGACTTTTATCGTATTGATGATGGTACTGCTCTCTGCAATGCTGTTCGTATCGTGTGACAACAGGACAAAGGAACCTGAGACAAAAAGGTATAAGGTAACGTTCAATGTCAACGGCGGTACTGGAACATTCGTATCTCAGTCTGTTGAGGAAGGTGAAAAGGCTGAAAGACCTGGTACGGATCCCAAATCTGAAAACAAGTACGAGACATTCAAGTTCTGGAGTGCCGACGAAGTAAACGAGTTCAAGTTTGAAGAGACCACGATTACAGGAGATATCGAACTGAAGGCAATCTACAGAGACCTTACTGTCGGAGATACCGGCCCCGCAGGCGGAATCATTTTCTATGACGTTGATGCCGATAACGGCAACGATGCCAATGACGGACTTGTATCCGGAATCTGCGGCTGGAGATACCTCGAGGCGGCAGCAAGTGATGCATCTTTCACGGACAGCTCAGGAAATGTGGATTATATATATCAGTGGGGCCCTGACGGAAAGACCTATGACCTGAAGACAGGAATCGGGGAAGGAAAGAACAATACCAAGATTATTCTTTCTCAGCCAAAGCCTACATATGAAGGGACTTCGGGCTATCAACCTGAATATTACAATGCTGCCAAGGCATGCGGCGATTACGGAGACAACACAGATTATGATGACTGGTTCCTGCCGAGCAAGGATGAGCTCAATCTGTTGTATACAAATCTTGCGGCTAAAGGTTTAGGCGGAACATGGGGACATGATGGACAGTCCCCCT
>CAZGNN010000280.1:0-2490 GCA_964527335.1 uncultured Spirochaetaceae bacterium
CGAATGTCGAGGGAACATACTTCTTATCCCAGAACCTCATGTCCGTACTCGATACCGTTCCGTCCTTCCAGGTAACGAAGAGAGACTCCTCGCTTACGGAGATGGAGGAGATGGTGTCGTCTATCCAGTAGTACTCCACACTCTTCTTCTCTTCCCCGTATTTCTCCTTGTAGAGTCTGATGAGAGCCTCATCGAGAATCTGCTGTACGATGATGTACTCACCGCATCCGCCGTCCCCGTAGCAGCCCCACGCTCCTTTCGTGATGGGCTTGCAGTTGTGGTAGAACTTGCTGATATCACCATGGGCAAGCGTCTTACCGCAGTGAGGGCACTTCAGCATCTCCCCATACGGATAAGTTGTATTCCCGTACTTGACGTTCTTCATCTTCTGAATCGTCTGCGCCTGTTCGTAGAGGTGCTTGTCGACGATGGCGGGATGGGCGTTCTCGATGAAGTACTGAGGAATCTCTCCTCTGTTTCTTCTCTCCTTATGCGTGAGATGGTTCTCGATATAGAACTTCTGATAGAGGGAATCTCCGGTATACCTCTCGTTATTGATGATGCGGGCTATCTGCTGTATCTCCCACCCTCTTTCTGTCGGAGCCTTCTCACCGCGTCTCATCATGTCCTTCATGATTTCCATCGGAGTCTCTCCATGGACATAGCGTGTGTAGATCTCCTTCACAATCACCGCCTCCTCGGGAACTATCACATAGACCTCGTCATCGGTGTGCTTGTAGCCGTATGTTCTGTATTTCGGTTCTATTCCTTCCTCGAAACGTTTTCTTATACCCCACTTCAGGTTCTCGGATATGCTTCTGCTCTCCTCCTGTGCAAAGGATGCCATAAGGGTAAGAAGCATCTCGGAAGTGGACGAGGAAGTGTCGATGTTCTCCTTCTCGAACCAGACATCAACGCCGTACTCCTTGAGCTGCCTCACGTAGTTGAGACAGTCGATGGTGTTACGTGCAAAACGGCTGATGGACTTCGTGACGATGAGATCAATCTTCCCTTCCTTGCACTTCTCTATCATTGCGAGGAACTGCACTCTCTTCTTGACGCTCGTTCCCGTGATGCCTTCGTCAGCAAAGAGACCAGCGTTCTCCCAGTCGGGGTGAGTCTTGAGCTTGAAGAGGAAAGCCTGAGTCTGGTTCTCAAGGCTCTCGAGCTGTTCGTCCAGTGCGGTACTGACTCTGCAGTATGCGCAGACCCTCTTCTTTCCTACAGTCTTGTCCGACCTCTTCTTCGTTGCCTCTATCTTCGTGACCTTTACATTCTTATCCATTGCATGCCTCCTTTCTTTTCCTTTTGATAAGAACTCCCTTCTCGATGTTCTCCTGCACCTTGTCGAAGAGCTCCTCGCTGACAATCGGCGTATGATGGCCCTTGAGATAATAGCGGTCCCTCAGTCCGTTGTTCGGAACACTCTTACCGGGAACAAGCGTGACATTCTTGTAGGCGTAGTAATCACCCTTGTAGGTGACGTTCTGGAGCATGCTCTTCAGCCTCTCCTGTCTCCACACATTCCCGCCTTCCATCTCGTTGAGAGCATCACGGATCTCGCTGTATGTGTTTCCTTCACCCGCCATGTAGAAAGCACGCCTTACACGTGCAGCCTCATCACCGTTTATGATCCAGACACGGTCCTTACCGCTTCTGTAGCCGTAGGAGACAGCACCGTAGGGGCGACCTTCTCTGATGCTCTGGGCATGGGCCTCCCTCATGTGGAGACTGATGGAGTTGCTCTCCTCCTCGGCAACGAGAGCGAGAGTATCGAGAACCCAGTCCATCTTCTTGTCCTTCGTGTCGATTCTCTCCTTCTCGAAGTACATGTTGATTCCCATCTTCCTGAGTTCCCTCACAATCTCGACGAAGTCAGCCATATTGCGGGCAAAGCGTGAAACGCTCTTCGAGAGGATGAGGTCAATCTTACCCGCCCTGCAGTCATCAAGGAGAGACTGAAGTCCGGGACGCTTTTCAGTGTTGAGTCCGCTTCTTCCCCTGTCGCCGTAGACACCGACGAGCTCCATGTCGGGATTCTGGCTGATGAGATCCGTGTAGTATTTCATCTGTAAGTCATAAGAATCTTCCTGGATCTCCATCTCCGTGCTTACACGGCAGTAAGCCGCAACGCGTACTTTCTTCTTCTCGTCTTTCATAGGCCTGTCTCCTCTCATCTGTTCACCTCTACTCTGTCGTGCTTTGAGAAAGAAATCAGCGCGTAATTTTCGTTTTTTTCTTCCTCTCTAATATCTACAGCGACCACAGGAAGCCCCGCTGTTCGGTCCTCTACCGAATATTTCTCCACAGCATTCATCTTCTTCATCCTTACACCCCATATAGGCGACAAAAAACGAGGGGGTCGTTCGGTTCTGAAGTCAGAAATCTTCATTTTTCTTCTCCTCGAGGGCCTCTCATCTTTTCTGCCCTACACCTGTACTGAGGAAAAAAGCAGGGCACTTCGGTCGGTCCGGAAATGAAAAAAGTTGA
>CAZGNN010000281.1:0-2475 GCA_964527335.1 uncultured Spirochaetaceae bacterium
CTTAATCTTCTTTATCGTTATCACAGTCGTCTCCCATGACGCAGAGTATGACGAATTCGCCCTTTATGGCCGGCCGCGATGAATAATCGGCATAGATTTCTTCAGGTGTCCCGACAGAGATTTCCTCATGGGCCTTCGTGAGCTCCCTCCCGACGACAAGACGTTTTATCCCGGGAAATGACTTCAGCTCCTCCATGGTCTTGAGTACACGGAAGGGAGACTCGTAGATAATGAATGTGTCACCGCGGGAGACGAGAGCCTCGATTCTCTTTGTCCGCCTTCCCTTCTTCGGGGAGAGGAAGCCCTCGAATGTGAAGGCCTTGCCGATTCTTCCCGCAGCGGAGATGAGTGACACGAATGCACTCGGGCCCGGAACGGGTACGACTATGTGGTCGCTCTCACTCCTCACGCGCTCGGAGAGCCTCGAGCCCGGGTCGCTTATCCCGGGAGTTCCGGCATCGGAGCAGTAGGCGACGTTCTGTCCCGCATCGAGAAGTGCGATGATGCCCTTCGCGGACTCCTCCTCGTTGTAGGAGTGGCAGGCTATCAGCCTCTTCTGTATCTCATAGTGGGAAAGAAGGAGCTGTGTGTGCCTCGTGTCCTCACAGGCAATCGTATCCACTTCCCTGAGGATTCTCAGGGCACGCAGTGTAATATCTTCAAGGTTTCCGATGGGTGTCGCCACCATATATAACGTACTCATGAAGTCAGTCTATTCCTTTTTCGTCTCTTTTTTAAGCATATGGGCGTATTTACGGTACAGACCGCGGAACGAATCGTAGCTGAGCCCCAGAAGTTCTGAAGCCCCCTTCTGGCTGCCGCCGCTCTCATCCAGTGCCCTCCTCATGAATGAGATATCTGCATCCTCCTTCGCCTTTCCGAGCTGGGAGAGTTCATAACGGGAGAATATATCCTCCTCCTTCACATTCTCGTTCCCTTTCTCATAGGGATTCCTGAACGGATCTGTCACGATATTCTCGATAACCTCTCCTTCTCCAGTGTAGACAGCCCTCTCCACGGCATTCTTGAGCTCCCTTATGTTTCCCGGCCAGGAGTAGGAAAGAAGAGTCTTCTCGGCGGAGGGAGAGAAGACAGGAGTGTACTGCCGTCCGCACTCTGCGGCCATGCGCGAAGCAAAGTGGCGTGCAAGGAGCATTATGTCGCCGCCGCGGCACCTCAGAGGAGGAACGAACACGCAGTCGAATGACAGACGGTCAAGAAGGTCCTCACGGAACTTTCCTTCCCGGCACATCCTCCTTAAATCGGCATTCGTCGCCCCGATGATTCTCACGTTGACAGAGCGGCTCTCCGAAGACCCCACCCTTTCGAATGTGCCGTATTCGACTATGCGGAGAATCTTCTCCTGCACAGGAAGGGGTATGAGCCCCATCTCGTCGAGAAAGAGAGTTCCCCCGTCGGCTTCCTCGAATCTGCCCTTCCGGGCCGTGTAGGCTCCCGTGAAGGCCCCCTTCTCCCAGCCGAAGAGCTCGCTCTCGATGAGGCTGGGGGAAAGAGAAGCGCAGTTGAGGGTGACGAGCGGCCCGTCCCATCGCTTCGACATGAAGTGCAGTCTCCTCGCTGCCTTCTCCTTGCCCGTTCCCCTTTCACCGAGAATCAGGACAGGCCTCTCGACAGGAGCAAGAAGCGCTATCTTCTGCTGCATTGAAAGGAAGGCCTCGCTTTCCCCGATTGTCTCGTTCAGTGATGAATCAAAGTTATCCATAGGGGAATTTTACCAACAAAGGTTAAAAATACCAATATTCAGCCCTGTAAAAAAGCACCAAAAGGCTCTCAAAGAACATTAAATAACAACACAATAAACAATTAAAGAAAACTGGCACACTTCTGTTATCTGAATCTTCACAGGAGAAAAGAAAATGAGTATTTTCACAAGATTCAAGGACATCGTTAATTCGAATATCAATTCACTTCTCGACAAGGCGGAAGACCCAGAGAAGATGCTGAAGCTAATGATTACCGAGATGGAGGACACAGTCATCGATCTCAAGACGAGCACGGCAGGAAGAATGGCAGAAGCCATCAGACTCGACAAGAAGGTGGAGGAAGCCGAAGCCGCAGTCGAAAGATGGCAGAAGAGAGCAGAACTTGCCGTCGAGAAGGGAAAGGATGACCTTGCAAGAGAGGCACTCCAGGAAAAGAAGAATGCCGCCGCAGAAGCGGAGAGAATCAAAGCCTCGGTCGTCAGCCTCAAGAACGCGGTTGAAGAGGGAAAGAAGGAAATTGCAACCCTCGAAGACAAGATAAAGAATGCAAGGGACAGACTTCTCACTCTCCAGAGAGAAGGTCAGAGAGCCGGGGAAAGGAAGAAGGAGAACGTCAATCTCAACGCCCGCTTCGAGGACCTCGAGAACAGAATCAACAGGATGAATGCATATAACGAACTGAATAAAACCGGAGAAAAGGAGTCAAGCGAGGAAAAATTCAGTAAGATGGAAGCAGACGAGGACATCGAAA
>CAZGNN010000282.1:0-2468 GCA_964527335.1 uncultured Spirochaetaceae bacterium
ATTGCTTTTTTGTCAATGTTGGGCAATGTTGGCCGCATATAGACATTGCCCTGTCTTATGATAATGCTAACTTGTTGAGATATAACAATCTAGCCTTATCAACATGTGTATATGTAATGGTTTTACATTGATAATTTGTCAATGTTGGGTAATGTCCTGAGAAAGAGGTTGATAACCAGGGATTGCAGTGAGAATCCACGATGAATGCCTGACGATGAAATGTTCCTTCCCTGTAGATTCAGAAGACAGATTCAATTGACGAAGTTTACTTAAGCTCTTATATCATAATCAGTAGGTGTATCTCAGCCTTTCCGAAAGGCCACGCCAGTGGAAATGAGAACGTATCAAGTGAGCTTCTCTTGGCTCTAATCAAGAAATTTAACAGTGAGCGTTTCGCTGCTCCTGAATGCGATTGTAACAATGGGGGCCGGATTCAGTTCAGCCCCTTGTGCTGTCTTAGATGTAATTGTGCTTGCATTGGCCTTATGTGCCGGTAGTGATTAAGTGGACAATTACAGTACTTATTTCTGAAGCTCTCCGAGAAGCGTGTAGAACGTGGGGAACGTGACTGCAGCGCTTTCCGTGCTGTCGATAGTCGTGTCATTCTCCGTCCTTGTCCCCGCAACGGAGAGTGCCATGATTACTCGGTGGTCCCTGTGTCCCGATACCTCTCCGCCTCTGAGTGAGCCGTGACCGTGGATTACAAGACCGTCGGGTCTTTCTTCGATTTCTGCACCGAGCTTCTCGAGTTCGTCGTGCATCACCTTTATCCTGTCGGTCTCCTTTATTCTCGCCTGTGCGACATTCGTGAATTCCGTCACTCCGGATGCAAAGCATGCCGCAACCGAGAGTGCGGGAAGTGCATCCGGAATGTCGTTGATGTCGAATGAGCCGCCGTTAAGTCTTTCCGGTCCTGTAACTGTCACATCCATTCCGTCCCAGGTGACCGTGCATCCCATCTTTTCAAGGACCTCGAGTATTCTCTTGTCACCCTGCGTCGAGTCCCTGTCGAGACCCGACACAGTCACTGCTGTGCCGTGGATTGCTGCAAGGACGAAGAAGAAGGACGCCGACGAGAAGTCCCCTTCGATGAATGCGTCTATCGCTTTGTATTTCTGGCCGCCCCTCACTTCAGATACCATCAGATCGTCCGAGAGAGTAAAGTCAATCTTCTCGTCCTTCAGCCATTTCTCCGTCATCCTGACGTAGGGCTTTTCGTAGAGAAGGGAGCATGTGACAGTGGAGTCACCGTCGGCCATCGGAAGGGCAAGGAGAAGTCCCGAAAGATACTGGCTCGATCTGCATTCGATAACTGTCTTTCCGCCTTTTATCGGGCCTTTTATTCTGATCGGCGGAAAACCGCCTTCGCTTTCCACCTCGGCTCCGAGGTCCCTCAGGGCCTTCACGAGAGGAAGAAAAGGCCTCTTTTTTAGCTGTTCGTCCCCCGTTACCGTGTATGTCTTTCCGCTGAGAGCGAGAATCGGGATGAGAAGGGCTGTCGTCGTGCCGCTGTTGCCGCAGTCAATCAGGATTTCCTTATCTTCATTGCTGAGATGTGCCGAGTCGACATGAATGGTGCCGTCTTCGTCTCTGATGAGTGTTGCACCGAGTGTTTCAAGTGCGTTCATACATGAGATTGTGTCGCTCGAGTACAGCGGATGCCGTATCGTGGACTTTCCCCTTGCCATCAGGGCAATGAGGAGAGCCCTGATTGTCTGACTCTTCGATGCGGGAACCGTAATTGAGCCTTCTGCTCTTCTTCTTGTAATTACCATAGAGCGGATTATATGGAAAAAGAGAGGCGAAAGGAAGCGAAAGTGTTCCTATAGTAACAGATTTTAAGGCTTTTTATACAAAAATCTGCATATTTATTCCGGCTTATTGAATTTCTCAAGGTCATTTGGTACGATTCGGCATAAAAATGAAAGTAAACACATTCAGAGGACTGTATAGATGAATCCTAAAACATTAAGTTATATCATCAAAAGAATTCTGCTTGCGATTCTTACGGTGTGGATTGTACTGACGATAACATTCTTCGTCATGCATTTCGTACCCGGCGGACCTTTCGCAAGCGAGAAGGCCGTCTCTCCTGCCGTACAGGCTGCACTTGAAGCAAAGTACGGTCTCGACAAACCTCTCCTCGAGCAGTACTGGTCCTACCTTACAGATATCATAACGAAGTTCGACTTCGGCCCGTCCCTCAAGCAGAGGGGACGTAACGTCATCGACATCATGACTGACGGCCTCAAGACATCGTTCAGACTCGGTGTCAGGGCTGCTATCTGGGCAACCGTTGTCGGCATAGTACTCGGCGCTGTCGCGGCTCTCAACCGTAACACGATATTCGACAGAATCATCATGGTAATCAGTACGGCGTTCGTCAGTATGCCGTCGTTCATAATGGGGTCGCTCCTGCTCCTGATATTCGCCGTCACCCTCAAGTGGGTTCCCGCGAACGGTGAGAC
>CAZGNN010000283.1:0-2467 GCA_964527335.1 uncultured Spirochaetaceae bacterium
TGATGAACTCCGGCCCCAGCCGTTTGATGTTCTCCATATCGTTCACGGCAACATACATGTCGCCTCCGGGGGAGGAGACATAGAGATAGATGTCGCTTCTCTCCTGGGTATAGAGCGAGTGGGAGATATCGAGTGTGAGGGAGAGCTCCCGCTTGAGGGCTTCTCCGAAAACATCGGAGCCGAGTGCCGTGATGAAGCTTACCTTCTCCCCGAGGAGTGCAAGATTGAGGGCGATGTTGTGTCCCACTCCGCCTGCGGAAAACGTGACGCGCCCTATATTGGAATCTGAGGCGACTATCGGGGAAAACGATTCGCCGCAGAGGTCGGTGTTGGTTCCTCCGACAACAACTGTTTTACGTTCCATGCTTCAATTGTACTCCAAAGAGGAATAAAAATCCCCTCACTCCGTGAAGGTAATGAGGGGATGATGAGGAGATTATGTCTCTCAGTCGACAAGAACGACTTCTCCGTTAGGATAGTGCTCTGCAACGTAAGTCTTGACTTCGTCGCTCTTGAGAGCTTCGACAAGTGCCTTGATAGCCGGGTTGTTCTCGTTGCCTTCCTTGACTGCGACAACGTTCACGTACGGAGAATCTGCACCTTCGACATAGAGACCGTCACGTGTTGCAACGAATCCTGCGGGAATAGCGTAGTTGCCGTTGATGACTGCGCCGTCAACATCGTCGATGACTCTCGGAAGTGATGCTGCCTCGATTTCCTTGAACTTGAGTCCCTTCGGGTTGGAAGCCACGTCAAGCGGAGTTGCCTCAAGGCCTGCATTGTCAGTGAGTGTGATGAGACCAGCAGACTGGAGAAGGAGAAGAGCTCTGCCCTCATTTGTCGGGTCGTTCGGGATAGCGATTGTTGCGCCGTCAGGGATTTCATCGAGTGACTTGTACTTTGTTGAATAGAGTGCGATAGGCTCGATATGGATTCCGCCTGCGTTCACGAGATGATAGCCGTGCTCAGTGTTGAATGACTCGAGGTACGGGATGTGCTGGAAGTAGTTAGCATCGATTGATCCGTCTTCGACTGCATCGTTGGGAGTAACATAATCCGTGAATTCCTTGATTTCGAGTTCGATTCCCTGTGCAGCAAGATCATCGACTACGAGGTTGAGGAGAGTTGCATGAGGCTCGGGTGTTGCACCTACGACAATCTTTGACGTTGAGGAGGTTGACGCTGTCTTTGTTTCGGATGCGCCCTGAGCGAATACGGATGTGAGTGCGACTAATACGATAAGAGATAATGCGATAAGCTTTTTCATTTTTTATTCCTTTGACGGGGACTGAGCCCCTTATAGACAATTTTGTTTGAGCGAGTTCTTCCCTTTCGGGTATGAACGATACAGATACAGATGGATGGAATTGTTTAAATAGAAATGTTATGCCCGGCAGGGCATCATCATGGAAGACATCATAGAACGCATGGAAAGTGTAGAAAACTGTGTCATGTTCTTTTATCCTCCTGATTAATGTTGGACAAACTATATACAGAAATTAAATATTTATGCAAGTAGTTTGCAGAAATTTTCTGAATAATGTGAAGAATACCATGCAGAATTATAAAAATATAATCTTACAAAGAAACAAATAAGCCTGAAGAAAAATTTTCTGTCCCCTATTCCGTTTCACTGACGTATTTCTGGTTGAAACGGCGGGAGAGAACGATGAGAATACGGTTGATAAAGTAGGCTCCGGCATTCATCACGACAAGCCAGAAGAGAGACCGGCCGACGCCGAGAGAGCGGGCACGGACGAAGTCGTATGGGCCGTCGATGACACCGGAGGCGTTCAGAAGACCGACCACACAGCCGTAGACGAAGGTCGGAAGAAATGCGATGAACGCATCCTTTTTCGTGACTCCGCGGTAGTCACCGAAGACTATCATCGAGATAAGGGAGAGAACCGGACAGACGGCATATTCGCCGACGTTGGCGTATCTGTAGAGACTGAACGAATCCTTGATGAGGTCTGACGGCAGTATAACCAGGAAGACGACGAGCATCGTCATGGTCTGCATACAGACCGAAATGTATCTGAATTTTCTGAATACACTTCCCGTCCTGTGCCGGGAATTGCCCAGCTCACGAGAAAGTTCCACGACGATGAGAAGTGACGAGAGGAGTGCCAGCGTACCGCTTATGTGGGTGTAGTAGCCGAAATAGCTCAGGGAGAAGTTCGCCTTTATGAACAGCGATATAAAGAGGGACTGCATCTCGAAGAGGACGACAAGAACATTCATTATAAGAGCGCCCAGAAGGCGGTTTTCATTCTTTATCATCATCTTCTCTTTCCCCATGCCTTTCAGATACTAGCCGTGCAGGGAACCTGATTACAGTGGTTTTCGAACGGAGGAAGGCAGATTTTACAATATTTTACATTCCCGGGAGAAAGGAAAACCGCCGGTTTTCCGGCGGCTAAGATCATCTTTTCTTGAGAAGAGCGGATGCTATGCGGTTACCCGC
>CAZGNN010000284.1:0-2463 GCA_964527335.1 uncultured Spirochaetaceae bacterium
CAAATATTAAAAGTAGAGAGTCAGTGATGTACAGAATTGTAAGAAAGAAGAATCTCAATCCAACTGTTACACAGATGGAAATCGAAGCACCTCTCGTAGCCAAGAAGGCTAAGCCGGGTCAGTTCATCATTCTCCGCGTCGACGCAGAAGGTGAAAGAATCCCCTTGACCATCGCCGGAAGCAATCCCGACGAGGGAACAGTCAAGATTATCTTCCAGATTGTAGGTGCTACAACCGAGAAGCTCAATCACAAGGAAGAGGGTGAATACCTCCAGGACTTCGTGGGACCGCTCGGTGTCGCAACTCATACAGAGGGAATCAAGAAGGTATGTATCATCGGCGGCGGTGTAGGATGCGCTATCGCAATGCCTATCGCTGAAGAGTTCCACAAGCTCGGTGCTGATGTCACATCAATCATCGGCTTCAGAAACAAGGACCTTCTCATCTGCGAGGATGAATTCAAGGCTGCTTCCGATAAGCTCGTCGTCATGAGCGATGACGGATCCTACGGCAGACACGGCAATGTCACTGTTCCTCTCAAGGAAATGCTTGATGAGGGAGAGAAGTTCGACATGGTCATCGCCATCGGACCGGTAATCATGATGAAGTTCGTCGTTCTCACATGCAAGCCCTACGGTGTTCCTGTAACTGTATCCATGAACCCGATCATGATTGACGGCACAGGTATGTGCGGCGGCTGCAGACTCACTCTTACCCAGGACGGCAAGAAGGTCACGAAGTTCGCATGTGTCGACGGCCCTGACTTCAACGGCTACGAGGTCGATTTCGACGAGGCAATGAGCAGAGGTAGAATGTATTTCGACTTCGAGCGCCATGCATACGAAGAAACATGTAATCTTTTCAAGAAAGCGTGAGGAGAAAGAGTAATGCCTATTAATCCAAAGAAACATGAGATGCCGACTCAGGCACCGGAAGTAAGAGCTCATAATTTCAACGAAGTTGCTCTCGGCTATACTCTCGAGACAGCTGTCGACGAGGCAAAGAGATGTCTCAACTGCAAGACAAGACCCTGTGTACAGGGCTGCCCTGTCAACATCAGCATCCCCGAGTTCATCGCTCACATCAAGAACCAGGAGTTCGAGGATGCCTATCAGGTAATCACGAAGTCCTCGTCTCTCCCCGCTGTCTGCGGCCGTGTATGTCCGCAGGAAAGCCAGTGCGAGAGCAAGTGTACTCTCGGCGTCAAGTTCGAACCTGTAGGAATCGGAAGACTCGAGAGATTCGTTGCCGACTATCATAACGCAAACGTCACGGCAGCACCGGTGGCACCGAAAGCCAACGGACACAAGGTTGCAGTCGTAGGTTCAGGTCCTTCGGGCCTCACATGTGCAGGTGACCTTGCAAAGAAGGGCTACAAGGTAGCAGTATTCGAGGCACTCCACACAGCAGGCGGTGTTCTCGTCTACGGTATTCCTGAGTTCAGACTTCCGAAGTCAATCGTTGCAAAGGAAGTTGACGGCCTCAAGGCTCTCGGCGTCGACATCGACACGAACGTCGTCATCGGAAAGACACTCACCATCGACGAACTCTTCGAGATGGGCTATGAAGCCGTATTCGTAGGATCGGGTGCAGGTCTCCCGAACTTCATGGGTATTCCGGGCGAAGCACTCAAGGGTGTATATTCCGCTAACGAATTCCTCACACGTTCCAACCTCATGAAGGCTTACAGGGATGATCCTGTAACTCCTATCATGAAGGGCGGCAAGGTTGCAGTAGTCGGCGGCGGTAACGTCGCAATGGATGCTGCACGTACGGCACTCAGACTCGGTGCCGAGCATGTCTACATCGTTTACAGACGTTCTCTTGAAGAGCTTCCTGCAAGAAAGGAAGAGGTTGAGCATGCAATGGAAGAGGGAATCGACTTCAAGCTTCTCAACAATCCTGTCGAGGTTCTCGGTTACAACAATCCGGACAATCCGCGTGACCCGAAGAACGGCTTCGTAACAGGCCTGAAGTGCATCAGAATGGAACTCGGTGAGCCTGACCAGAAGGGAAGAAGAAGACCTATCGCAATTCCGGGAAGCGAATTCGAACTTGATGTCGACACTGTCGTCATCGCAATCGGAACAAGCCCGAACCCGCTTATCAAGAACACGACAAAGGGACTCGAGGTCAACGCTCACGGCGGTATCATCGTAAACGAAGACGGTCTCACATCGAGAGATGCAGTCTACGCTGGTGGCGATGCAGTCACAGGTGCTGCTACTGTCATCTCTGCAATGGGTGCAGGAAAGACAGCTGCAAAGGCTATCGACGAATACCTCAGCAAGAAGAACTGAGTCATTCAGAAAACAGATTACAGGGCGTGGCGGAAGTCACGCCCTTACTTCTAAGAGGATTTCCCCGACTAATCTAAAGTCTGACTTTACTTCAGTCGGTTTTCTTTGTCCCGGATCGGGGACTTTTGTTTCCGTATTATCTGAAGAGGTCGTCCAGAGTGAT
>CAZGNN010000285.1:0-2457 GCA_964527335.1 uncultured Spirochaetaceae bacterium
ATGTCTATGTTCTTGAGGTTGTGCTCCCTGGCACCCTTTATGATTATTTCGTCGTTCATTACCTGTTTCCGATAGCTTCGAAGAGAGCGTCCTCGGCGTCATCTGCATTATCGAGTGTGCGCCAGAGCTCTCCTCCCTTATATATGAAGACCTTGCGTCCGTTGCCTGTCACGGCATAGTCTGCACTGTGTGCCTCCCCCGGACCGTTGACGGAACATCCCATGACTGCAACCGTAATGTCCCTGTCGAGGGAGAGAAGACGGTGCTGCACTCTCTCGACAAAGCCGACGGAGTCGAATGTGTGGCGGCCGCAGCGCGGACATGCGACAAGTCTGACGCCGCCCTTCTTGAGGCCGAGAGCCCTGAGTATCTCATTGGCGGCAAGAACCTCGTCCTCGAGCGATCCGTTGATCGAGATTCTGATAGTGTCCCCTATATGGTCATTGAGAAGATTTCCGAGTGCCCATGTCGACCTTACCGATGACGTGATTGCGTTCCCCGCCTCCGTCACTCCGAGGTGCAGCGGATAATCCGACTTCTCGGAAAAGAGTCTGTAGGCCCTGAGCGTCTTCTCGATATCGCTCGACTTGAGAGATACGACTGTATTCTCGAATCCCCAGGCTTCGAAGTCCGAGATGTATTCGAGAGCCGTATTGACCATGAGCTGGGCTTCATCAACTCCCCTCTCATGTCTCGGAAGGGACCCGGTGTTGAGCCCGATACGTATGCAACGCCCCAGGTCCTTCGCGCGCTGGACTATCTCCTTCGTCTTCCACTTGTCCCCGATGTTGCCCGGGTTGATTCTTATCTTGTCGGCACCGCACTCAAGTGCTTCAAGTGCCATTTTATAATCGAAATGAATATCTGCAACGACGGGAATCGGGGAATGCTTAACGATGTATGTGAAGTTGTCCCTGTCGAGTGACGACACATAGCTGAAGCGTATGATGTCACAGCCCTGGGATGAGAGCGAATATATTCTGTCGACGACAGTCTGAGGATCAATTCCCTTTATGACATCGTCATACATGGTCTGAATTCTTACCGGGGCCTTTCCCCCGATTTCAAGTCCCCTTACGAATGCGCTGCGCTTCGAGTTCATACCTTACCCCACACCTTTATGACGGCTTCCCCTGATGGCCGGAATGTGAAAGGTTCTCCCGGAAGATAGAGAACGAATTCCCCTTCCTCTGCCTTCATGACGGCGAGAACTTCCCTGTTGTTCTCGTTCTCCCTCCAGCTCAGTGCAAACGAACACTCTCCCTTTTCGACAAGGAAGAGCGTCGTGTTGTCACTGTCGACGACGAATGAATCACACTGTTCCGCAATCGACATCTCGTTCCTTCTGAATCCCGAGAGAGATACATCAAGGGAGAGGTATTTATCTATGTTGTCAATATTGTCCTTCAGCATGCCTTCTACTCTAGCAGAAAGGACTGATTTTTCCAATTGTCTTCAGCCTCTCAGGGGATAGACAGACATGGGTTTTTCCTCATGTGTCTCCTCGCTCACTTCAGCATGATTCCTCTGGCTGTTAAGGATGATGATCATGTTGAGGTCGGTATCGACTACAGTCATCTTCTCCTCATCTATGTTGAGTACCCTCCCCACAAGTCCCGAGTCCACGATATTCTGCATGACAGAATAGTATTCGTCGGTCTCGAAGACTGCAGTCGAGCAGAGTGAACGCCCTGTCTCGAAGTCCTTCGGAAGTCCCGTCTCCTCCTTCCATCCGGCAGAAGTGAATAGTACAAGACCGCACGGAAACTCCGCCCTGCTTTTGGTCCTTACCGCCTCCTGTCCCAATAGCGACGAATAGAACCCGATGCTCTTAGAGAGATTGTCAACTGTTATATAGACCTGATGAATGTACATGCGCATCCTCCCCTGTCTACATTATTGCACTTGAAAGAAAGAATATGTTACTGAATTTTAATACATGTCACGATATTCTCAGGAGAAACGTTGTGATAGCCAGACCTTCAGGGCATCTTCTGCATTTCTGACAGCTTCTTCCTCGGTATCACCACATGTCAGACAACCCGGGAGAGAAGGAAATCTCACAGCAAAAACACCTTCTTCAACGTCCCTGACAATCTCGAATTCATACCCCTGTATCTGTTTTTTCATATGATGATTATCGGACAGAAGTAATAAGAGGTAAACCTGTAAAAAAGGGGCACCTCCGAAGAGATGCCGCCTTATATGTATGATCAGCTGTCAATCAGTTGTTGAGAACGAGGAGGCTGAACACGAGTGTGAAGAGAGCGACTGTCTCGATGATACCGATGACGATGAAGTACTTTGCCGTACCCTTTCCTGTCTCTGCGAGAGCGTCAGCTGAAGAAGCTGCAACCTTTCCCTGGAAGAGAGCCGAAATACCGATGACTGCACCTGCAAATGCGCCGATGAAGAGGCTCATGATGCCGTATGCGAAAGTCGGAGTTGCGAGCTTTG
>CAZGNN010000286.1:0-2454 GCA_964527335.1 uncultured Spirochaetaceae bacterium
CACTCTTCCACTTCGAGAGTCTTTCTCTGAAGAAAAGCACACTGACAGCCGTCACCGTGAGAATGACCCCTACACTGTATGTCGGATATGCGATATAAGCACTGACGAAGGAGAGTGCCTTCAGGAGAAGAAGCGACGATATGTAGTTGGGAACGCCGAGGACAGTACCGAGAAGGAGTTCCCTCTTCCCCACTCTTTCATGCCTAGCGAACACCAGAACCATACACATGAGGAAGGCAAAGAAGAAGGTCAGGCCGATGAATGCATCGTCCAGTCCCCTCTCTCCGTACTCTTCGAAGACCTTCGACATGCTGTCGGAGGCTCCTCCGAAGAAGAGTCCGAGAAAAAGGAACAGGAAGTCAGTCTTCGTATGACTGGCGTCATCGCCGTTACTGATGTTCATGATGCAGAATGCTGCAAGAACAAGGACTATTGCGACAGCCTGTCTTACCGACGGTCTTTCGCCGAAGAGGACAATCGAGAGGAGCGTCGGCACCATGACACCCAGGCGAACGAATGTCGACTGCAGGATGGCCCCGCTACGCTTCACGTTGATTGTGTTCATCACCATGCACCCGAGATACAGAAAGCCGTTGACTGCAGCGAGAACAGTACAGAACCCGAGGCCGGAAGAAGGGAGAGATTTTCCTATCCTCGTTATCAGGAAGGAAAGAGTACACGTCATGTAGTTGACACCCAGCATTGCAAATGTAGAGTACGGATATCTTTCTCCCACCTTCAGTGTGAGTGACACAAGCGCACTGCAGAATATTGCCGATAACAGATAGAGCATCTTCTTTCCACAATCCCGGTTGAGGCAGAAAGCCTCCCCGCCATTATAGCTGAAGAGACGGAAAGAGAGGAAGTGCGTCCGGTGCACCGGGACAGTCTCATATGCTTCTGCATCCGGCAGAGCAAGCGGAGAAAATGAAGATAACTGCGGATGACATCGTGAGAGTCATGAACTCGTCCCTCTTCATGTGTGCCGGATACGAGAAGATGATGGATACCATCACAACAGCCGCAGGCCTCAATGCAGACAGAATCGTTAAGGTGAAGACCACCAACACACTCGAGAACCTCCAGAATATGGTGAAGCTCCTCTCCGAAAAGGCCGGAACGGAAGAAAAGGCCGAAGAGAGATGGAGCGAATACAAAGCCCTCATCGAGGAAGCAAGGGAGCGTATCACAACATCCCCCAACAGGGATATCGAGGTGTATGTGAACAAAAATCAGGCGGAGTTCGCACATGACCTGGGACTCAATGTCGTATCTGAATTCGGATCGGGGCAGCTGACATCGAGTCAGATAGAGGAAGCCCACGACAAAGCCTACCCTCTCGTCATAGACAACGTCCACAATCCCGTTGCCTCCCCGATAGCAGAAGTAAGCCCCGAGAGCGTCATCCTTACCTGGAGAAACTTCCCCGATCACACGGGAAACAATGTTCTCTACTCTGTCGTGAAGGAGAACCTCGAATCTCTCTGGACAACAGGGCTCTTCTGAATCATGTCCAATATTCCTGGTGCTCACTTTGGCGTAGCTTTTTCTGTTTATGTAAAGAAAAAGGCTTGCCGAATTCTTCATACCATATGATATTATACTTATAGAGGAGGCAGAACATGGCTGGCATAAACAGAGAATACAAAGACAGACTTTTCAAGTTCATCTTCGGTAACGAAGCTAACAAGGCCTGGACTCTCAGTCTTTATAACGCTGTAAACAATTCGTCCTATGACAAACCGGAAGACATCAAGATTACAACCATCGATGATGCAGTCTATATGGGAATGAGGAACGATGTCTCATTCCTGATATCTGACTACATGAACTTGTATGAACAGCAATCGACTTATAATCCGAATATGCCACTGAGGTATCTGCAGTACCTTGGCCTTCTTTACTCGGCTTATGTAAAAGAGAATCACCTCAATCTCTACAGTCCTTATCTGCAGGTAATTCCCGCTCCCAGATGTATCTGTTTCTACAACGGGACAAAAGAAACTGAAACAAGGTCAGTTCTTCACTTAAGTGATGCCTCAAAGAAAAAAGGTGACGTTGAAGTAAATGTACTGATGTATAACATAGGCTACGAAAAGAACAGGCCCCTTCTCGATGCATGTAAACCACTGAACGAATATTCGTGGTTTGTAGAAGGAGTGAGGAAACACCAGAAGGAAGGAATGACACTGAAAGAAGCCGTCAACAGGACATTGGAAGAAATGCCGGATGACTTTCAGATTAAGACATTCCTCATGAGTAACCGGGAGAAGGTAGAAAGTATGTGTATAACTGAGTTCAACGAAACAGAACACGATGAGCTTCTGAGAAAAGAATGTGAAGCTGTTGGAGAAGCGAGAGGAGAGGTAAAAGGCAAAAAAGAAGGAAAAGCCGAAGGGACGATAATGACTCTTGTTTCTCTCATAAAGGATGGAATCCTCACTGAGGAGAGCG
>CAZGNN010000287.1:0-2433 GCA_964527335.1 uncultured Spirochaetaceae bacterium
TGTTGAAATTGCAATGGCGAACGCATTGCTACCAAAACATGGTGGAAGTAGTTCAGTGGTAGAGCGCCAGATTGTGGATCTGGTTGTCGAGGGTTCGAGCCCCTTCTTCCACCCTTGACTTCTTCCTAAATGGAAGGATGAGCGCTCTTAGCTCAATGGATAGAGCGTCGGACTTCGAATCCGCAGGTTACAGGTTCGAGTCCTGCAGGGCGCAATTTCAAAAACGGGCCGCTAGCTCAGCTGGTAGAGCAACAGACTCTTAATCTGTGGGTCAAAGGTTCGATCCCTTTGCGGCTCATTCAACGCGCGAGCGTGGTGAAATTGGTATACACGCTAGACTTAGGATCTAGTGCTCCGGTGTGAGGGTTCGAGTCCCTCCGCTCGCATACCATAATCACACTTGCGGCGGTAGCGTAGTGGTTACGCACCACCTTGCCAAGGTGGGTCACGCGGGTCCGATTCCCGTCCGCCGCTTCAGAGCTGTCAGAGATGTCAGCTCTATTTTTTTGCACATTTCCGTGCCTGCAGTGACCTCTTCCGGCCGGTTTGTAAAATCGGAGGAAGACAGAGGAAAGGGTGTTGTCTTTTATTCCCAAACATGGTAGAAAAAATCGCATCTATATAATCAAAGGTGCTCCATGCAAGCTTTAAAAGAAAGAATTCAGAATGAAGGAAAGATTCTGCCTGGTAACATAATCAAGGTGGATGGTTTTTTGAACCACAGGGTGGATACCGCACTTCTCAGCGGCATTGCCGAGGAGTTCAAAAAGTTTTTCGATACCACGAAGATTACCGTGGTGTTGACAGCGGAGGCATCAGGCATCCCATTGGCAACCATGTGTGCCAACGCTTACGGGGTGCCTCTTCTTTTTGCAAAGAAGGCCAAGAGTGACAACATCGAGAACGGACTCTTCAAGAGTGAGGTCTGGTCTTATACTTACAAGAAGAAGTTCACTCTCATAGTATCTAAGGAATGGCTCCACGAGAGCGACAACGTCCTCATCATCGACGACTTCATGGCAAAGGGCAATGCAGTCCAGGGCCTCATCGACATCGTCAACGAGGCAGGCTGCCATCTCGAGGGTATCGGGATAGCGGTGGAGAAGGGCTTCCAGGGAGGCGGTGATAATCTCCGTGCGAAGGGCCTGAATTACAAGGCACTCGCAGTCATCGACAGTGTCAGCGAGGACGGAAAGATAACATTCAGAGAGGATGAGTGATGAAGAAGGTTCTCATACTCGATTTCGGAGGTCAGTACAACCTCCTCATCGCACGCCGTGTCAGACAGAGCGGCGTCTACTGCGAGATAAAGAGCTACAGGATGAAGATGGACGAGATAATCTCGTTCAAGCCCGATGCCGTCATCCTCACCGGAGGACCTGCAACGGTCTTCGAGGAGAATGCTCCGAAGCTCGATGAGAGGATATTCAATATGGGGATTCCCGTACTGGGTATCTGCTACGGCATGCAGCTCATGGTATATGAAAACGGCGGAGAATGCAGAAGAGCCGAGAAGAGGGAGTATGGCAAGGTAATCCTGAATCACTCAGAGTCTCCTCTCTTCAGCGGTGTTCCGGAGTCATCGGTGTGCTGGATGAGTCACGGCGTCGAATGCGAAAAGCTTCCCGAGGGCTTTGTCCGCACGGCCTGGTCAGATTCCTGCTCCTTTGCGGGAGTCGAGAACCGCGAGAGAAAGCTCTACGGTGTTCAGTTCCATCCGGAAGTCGTCCACACCGAATACGGCACGAAGATTCTCGAGAACTTCTTATATGAAGTGTGCGGTTTCAGGCGCGAGTGGACGATGACGAGCTATCTCGAGACTGCTGTCAGGTCGATAAAGGAGAAGGTCGGAGACGGCCGTGTGCTTCTTGCACTCTCCGGCGGAGTCGACAGCACGGTGTGTGCGGCACTTCTCTCGAAGGCTGTCGGACCGAAGCTCACATGTATCTTCGTCGACCACGGACTATTGAGAAAGAACGAGGGCGATGAAGTCGAATCTGTCATGACGAAGCTCTTCGATGCGGACATAAGGCGTGTCAATGCCCAGGATAAGTTCCTGTCGCTCCTCAAGGGGGTAACCGAGCCCGAGAGAAAGCGCAAGATAATCGGAGAGACATTCATCCGTGTATTCGAGGAAGAGGCGAAGAAGATCGGAAAGGTCGAGTTCCTTGCCCAGGGAACAATATATCCCGATGTCGTCGAAAGCGGACTCGGGGGAGAGAGTGCAGTCATAAAGAGCCATCACAACGTCGGAGGACTTCCCTCCGTTGTTGCCTTCAATGAGATAATCGAACCCTTGAGGATGCTCTTCAAGGATGAGGTGAGAGAACTCGGACTCGAACTCGGACTACCCGAAAGCATCGTAATGCGCCAGCCGTTCCCCGGTCCCGGTCTTGCGATAAGGATCATCGGAGAGGTAACGGAGGAGAAGCT
>CAZGNN010000288.1:0-2426 GCA_964527335.1 uncultured Spirochaetaceae bacterium
AGTTTTCACTGCGAAGGAAGAAGGTAACACCTCCCGATATCCGATTTCTCAAATACCGAGGGCCGACGGGACACCGTCACGGGTGTCCTGTGAATAGAGTAGCAGGAGCCAATTGTAAAATTTGGCCAGAAAAGTGACACTTTTGGCCATTGTTTTTCTTTATCTTGCCGTATTGAGCAATTTGTTTATATAAAATTCGATTTTGCTGTAGTGTTATGTCTCCAGTTGGAGTATACTGACGAAAACGGAGGAAAAAGATGAATCTCATCACAGTAAAGGATTATCAGGAAATGAGCATCACGGGTGCTCAGATCATAAAGGAACTCATGCTCAGAAAACCGGATGCGGTACTGGGGCTCGCGACGGGAAGTACGCCGGTTGGAATGTACAGGGTTCTTGCTCAGATGTACATGAACGGTGAGATTTCATTCAGGAATATCACATCGGTCAACCTTGACGAGTACTATCCGATAAAGAAGACGAACGAGCAGTCTTACCGCTACTTCATGAACGACAATCTCTTCGACCATATCGACATAGACATCGAGAAGACACATGTCCTCAACGGAGAGGCTCCAGATCCGGATAAGGAATGTGCGGACTACGAGAAGATGATAGAATCTCTCGGAGGAATCGATTTACAGGTACTGGGTATCGGGCGCAACGGCCATATCGCATTCAACGAGCCGGGGTCGTTCCTCTATCCTCATACACACAAGACTGCACTCACGGAAAGCACAATCGAGGCAAACAGCCGTTTCTTCGCTTCCGCCGATGAGGTTCCCCGCTATTCTCTTACAATGGGTATGGGAACAATCCTCAGTGCGAGGAAGATAATCCTTCTCGCAACGGGAAAGGACAAGAGAGACGCAATAAAGAAGATGCTCGAGGACACAATCGATACATCGTGTCCGGCAACACTTCTTTCTATCCATAAGGATGTGACTGTAATCGTTACAGAGGATGTCCTGGGCTGATTATGAAGATAACCAACTGCCGCATTGTCCTTGAGGACGAAGTGATTGAAAGAGGTACCGTCGAATTCAGCGACGGTATAATAACCCGCGTTTCAGATAAACCCTCTCCCGATGGAGATGTAGATGCATCGGGCCTCACTCTTGCCCCGGGATGTGTCGATCTCCATACCCACGGCTCCGGCGGCTATGACTTCATGGACGGCGACGAGGAGGCAATCCACGGTGCGGCGAGAGGACTTGCCGCATTCGGTACGACGACGGCACTCGCAACGACGCTCACATCGTCCGACGAGGAGCTTTTCTCCTTCTTCGATAACCTCAAATCGGCACAGGCGAGAAGGGGAAGGAATGAGGCAAGACTTCCAGGTGCACACCTCGAGGGACCTTACTTCAATATGGACATGAAGGGGGCACAGGACCCCAGGTACATAAAGAATCCGACTCCCGAGCACTACAACACTGTGCTCGAGAAGTCCCACGGGAATATAAGAAGATGGTCGGTTGCACCGGAGCTCGACGGAGCGATGGCTTTCATTAAGGATATCTCGTCAAAGGGCATAATCGTCTCGGGTGGCCACACGAAGGCCGACTTCAGGACTATCGGCAAGGCAGTCGATAACGGCATGACGATGCTGACACATTACTATTCGGCAATGTCGAGCATGACTAAGAGTCACTCCTGGAAGATACTAGGTGCCACCGAAGCGGGATTCTACTTCGATGCCCTTACTGTCGAGCTCATCTGTGACGGCTGTCATCTTCCCGAGGACCTTTTGAAGCTCATCTTCAAGCTCAAGGACCACTCGAAAATCATTGCGATATCCGACAGCATGAGAGGTGCGGGCTTCACATCCGGTCCTTCGATTCTCGGCCCGAAGAACAACGGAACGAACGTCATGATCAAGGACGGGGTAGCGTACCTCGAGGACCTGAGCTGCTTTGCAGGCTCCATCGCAACGGGAATAAGGCTCGTGAAGACCCTTTCGACACTTGTCGGTCTGAGTGATGTAGAGGTATTCCGTACGACATCCCTCAATCCCGCAAAGCTCCTGAAACTCGATTCCTCCATCGGCTCCATAAAGGAAGGAAAGAATGCAGACTTCATCCTCTTCGATGATGATTTCAATCTCGATTCCGTTTATATTGCCGGAGAGAAGGTCGAGAAGGGCAAATAAGATAGATTTATCGCCCTAAATCGTGTAAAGTTATCTCCCGTAGGCGGAGGTATACTCAATTGAGAAACAGAAAGGTTGCTGCAGCACTTGTGCTCCTGTTGTTATGTACAGCTGTATCTGCAGCACCGCTCTTCAACAGAAGCCTTTCAAATACCTCGAACGGCATCAATCAGCTTGCCGGAGGCTATCTCCCGGTATCTTTTCAGGTGAACAGGTCATCACGCCTCCAGATTCTTCCGAAGGGAGACGAGAAGGCAACGCTTTCGTTCTCTTC
>CAZGNN010000289.1:0-2411 GCA_964527335.1 uncultured Spirochaetaceae bacterium
GGCATTCAATCACTCTCAGTGCTTCGATGTCGCGGGAAGTGAACTTCCTTATTCCTGACTTCCTTCCCAAGGACGGGAAGAGCCCCTCCCTGTCGTAATACCTTATACTCGATATCGAGAGGCCGAACATCTCTGCAACCTGACCTATCGTATATGTCTCCGTTTCTTCCTTCATGATATCTGTTTTCTCTTTTTTTCTTTCACGATATCTTGACCTGAAGTCAGCTTCAGGTTTTATCGTCTCTCCTGTTATACACCCATCGGGGTGATTGATGAAGATGTGGAGGCTGAAAATGAAGAGACCTTATATGATCTGCCACATGATGTCGTCCGTCGACGGACGCATCGACTGTGCGATGACAGAGAAGCTTCCGGGAGATGAAGAATACTATTCGTCTCTCGATTCCCTCTCCTGTCCCACCCGCATCAGCGGGCGGGTGACTGCCGAAATGGAGATGGCTGAAGGAAAATTCGAGAAGAGAAATCCGCCTATTCCTTACGGAAAGGAAGGCTGGTCGAAGAAGTGTGATAGTGACGGCTATGAAGTCATAATCGACACATACGGAACTCTGATTTGGAGAGAAAGCGAAAGGCCGCTTATTATCGTGATGAGCGAGAAAGCGGCTGAAGAGTATCTGTCCTACCTCGACGGCAGGAATATTTCCTGGATTGTCTCCGGTAGGGATAAGGTCGATTTATCAAGAGCCATGGAAATCCTCTTCGGCGTATTCGGAGTCGAAAGGGCTGCCGTTGTCGGAGGCGGCAGGATTAACGCAGGATTCCTGAGGGAAGGACTCCTCGATGAGGTGAGTATCCTTATCGGAGCAGGGATTGACGGTAGGGAAGGAGAGACATCCGTCTTTGACGGGCTCGGAAAGAACAGCTCTGTCGTGCCTCTTTCTCTCAATAGTGTCCGGTCCTTCGAAAGCGGAGCGGTATGGATCCGTTATAGTGTGAACCGATAAAGAAATAGAGAGGATAAGAACATGGCAGAGAAGATCAGACAGACAGCCGGAAGAACGGCACTCGGGGAGTTCGCCCCGGATTTCGCGCATTTCAACGATGACGTTCTCTTCGGAGAGAACTGGAACAATGAAGACATTGACTTGAAGACGAGATGTATCATCACTGTTGTCACACTCGTAGCACAGGGAATTACCGATTCATCTCTCAGGTACCATCTTGAGAATGCAAGGAATAACGGGGTGACGGAGAAGGAGATTGCCGCCGTTCTCACACATACCGCGTTCTACGCGGGATGGCCGAAGGCATGGGCGGCATTCAATCAGGCTAAGGAGGTGTGGAATGGAAACGAAAACGCTCAGTAACGGTGTGAAGATTCCGTCCCTTGCTCTCGGAACGTGGCTTGTTGACGACAGCGATGTGACAGGGGTCGTGAAGGAAGCTGTGAGAATCGGCTACCGACATGTCGACACTGCACAGGCCTACGGCAACGAACGCGGAGTCGGCGTGGGAATAAGAACATGCGGAGTTGAGAGGGCTAAACTCTTTGTCACGAGCAAGATTGCCGCGGAATACAAGACGTACAGGGAGGCAAGTGAGAGTATAGAGAGGAGCCTCTTTGTAACGGGACTCGATTACATCGACCTGATGCTGATTCACAGCCCGCAGCCGTGGAAGGAGGTCAACCAGTCCACTGACCGCTATACGGAGGGCAACAGGGAAGTCTGGAGAGCGCTCGAAGATGCGTACAGGGACGGAAAGGTGAGGGCAATCGGGGTGTCGAACTTCAACGAAGGAGATATCGGGAACATATGGGAAACGGCATCGGTGAAACCGATGGTGAACCAGGTTCTCTGCCATATATCCAATACTCCTCTTTCTCTCATAGGGTACTGTCAGAAGAAAGGGATGGTCGTGGAAGCATATTCTCCTGTAGCTCACGGGGAGGCTATGAAGAATCCCGTCATCCGTGATATTGCATCGTCCTACGATGTGACGGTTCCTCAGCTCTGCATACGCTACTGCCTCTGCCTCGGTCTTGTCGCACTTCCGAAGACAGTGAACCCCGTCCACATGAAAGCGAATGCCGACGTTGACTTTTCCATCAGTGCCGAGGATATGGAAAGGCTGAAGAGTATCGAGAGGATAAAGGACTACGGAGAAGCTTCCTTCTTTCCTGTCTTCGGCGGCCGTCTCTGACGGGAATCATCATTCGTTTTACGGGCACTCTGTAATGATAATCACAGCCATCATGCAGAGTGCTCTTTTTCTATTTCTTTAAGTAGTAAGGTGATAAACACTTTATGCTTGATGTCTCAGGCCGTCCTTTATCTTCTCTTCCACATCAACTTGTGTCGTCTTTATCCTTATAAGCCCCAGATTGGCCGACTTCAGGATTCTGTCCTTCTTGTAAGGATAGGACTTACTGCCGTTATTGAATGTGATGA
>CAZGNN010000290.1:0-2393 GCA_964527335.1 uncultured Spirochaetaceae bacterium
CTGCAGGCGTCAAGTTCGCCGATGCAGACCTCATCGGTATTCCTATCCGCATCACGCTCGGCAACCGCTCCTACAAGGAAGGAAAGGTTGAAGTGAAGTACCGCAGAACGGGAGAAGAGACGACATATCTCATTTCCGATCTTGCCGAAGAGATAAAGAAGGAAATCGAGAAGGAGACGGCCAGAATCAACGAAAAGGTCGTCAACAGGGAATGGAAGAGAGACTGAACTCTCACTGCAATCCAAGGAGAGGGGCACCACCCCTCTCTTTTTCAGTATGAACAATAAACATGAAGAAAGAAAAGAAACTCACATCATCTGACTGGCTTCTGGCTTTAGCCGTCACCTATACCGTGATATCTGTCACGATGAACATATTCTGCATGAAGTCGCTTTCGTTCGGAACAGACATAATAATCTGTGACGGGGGACTCATCATAAGCTGGGGGATATTCCTCATCAGCAACGTCATCGTCGAGGTATGGGGAGAAGAGATGAGCCGAAAGGTAATCAACATCGCGGCAGTCGTGGCATTCGGCGCCATGATAGTCGGCCGCCTCATCGTCTTCATCCCGACACTACCCGAGTATGAAAGCCAGGCAGAAGCCTATGCAAAGATATTCTCGAACGGCCCCAGGACGATAATCTCCTCCGTCGCCGCATTCTGGCTGGGGAACATAATCAACATCGAGATAATCGACAGGATGAAGAAGAGAGCCCAGGAGAGAAAGAATGACGGGAAGCTTCTTTTCTTCTTCCGCTCATCATTCTCCACCCTCATCGGCCAGCTCGTGGACAACGCCGTATTCATGACGCTCGCATTCGCTCCCGTCGGGATATCACTCTACGAGATGGCGTGGAAGGACATACTTTCCTCCGTTCTCTCGGGAACTGTGATCGAGCTTGTCGTCGAGTCGTGTCTCGTACCATTCATCACGATTCCCCTCACGGGCCACATACAGAGAATAAGGGAGACGGAAGGAAAATGAGTAACGTCCTCATCACAGGCACAGGCCGCGGAATCGGACGGGAGACCGCCCTTCTCTTCCTCGAACGGGGATACACAGTCCACGGCATAGACATCCGCCCCTCCTCGATAGAGAACAAAGGCTACCGGCACCATGTGGCTGATGTATCGAAGGCGGAAACGCTTCCCGAAATCGGGGACGTTGAAATCCTCGTCAATGCTGCGGGAGTACAGGACAGTGAGGATGACATACTCGTCAATCTCAGGGGAACGATGAACGTCACGGAGAAGTACGGTGTCAGGGACGGCATAAAGGCCGTACTCAACATTGCCTCGGCTTCCGCACACACGGGAGCGGAGTTTCCTTCCTACTCCGCATCAAAGGGCGGGATAATCTCCTATACGAGGAACGTGGCCATCAGGATTGCCCCCTACGGTGCAACCTGCAATTCCATATCTCCCGGAGGAGTCCTCACAGAGTCAAACAGCCCCGTCATCAGGGACGGGAAGCTCTGGGCCGAGATAATGGCCCTGACACCCCTTAAGAAGTGGGCGACAGAGAGGGAAATCGCCGAATGGATCTACTTCATCTGTGTCGTCAACAGATCGATGAGCGGCGAAGACATTCTCATCGACAACGGGGAGAGCCACCTCTCGTCACACTTCGTCTGGCCGGAAGGATGAGTCAGTCCTCATCCTCCTCATAGTCATCCTCTTCCCAGTTTTGTCCCCTGACCAGGTCAATCACGATTCCGTTGATCTCCGCATCTGAATTCGTTTCATCCAGTGCAGCGTCGGCAGCCTCCTTCGCCCTCTTCAGCGACAGCGGTTCATCCGAATTGTAA
This sequence comes from uncultured Spirochaetaceae bacterium, assembly GCA_964527335.1. Taxonomy (GTDB): domain Bacteria; phylum Spirochaetota; class Spirochaetia; order Sphaerochaetales; family Sphaerochaetaceae; genus Ornithospirochaeta. The sequence continues at coordinate 1,812 of CAZGNN010000290.1, forward strand.
TCGTCTCTCTGTGTGTAGGTTATCCTGACGGTTCTTGTCAGTGTCCAGAATCCTTTCTTTGCCGGCATCTTCTGCCTCCTTGTCTTTTTTTCTCATTCTGCATCGGAAATGAAAACGGAAGGTCGCTTCTCCGGCGACATTACATACTGAGCAAAAAAAAGAAGACAGAGCCAGAGAGCCCTGTCTTACACCGAAACACACACTGACAGAGAAGATGTCAGTTTGCACCCATCGACTTGAGAAGATTCACGATGTAGGTCTTCTTCACAGCCTTTGCATACTCGAGGACTGAGTGTCCCTGGTAGTCTGTGGCGTTGATGTCGGCGCCGCTCTTGATGAGCTGGGTTGTGATCTTTGTCTCGTCGTTCGTGTTGACGGCAAGGATGAGAGCTGTCTCTCCGAGATAGTTCTTGCACTCGAGCTCCGCACCTGCTTCGAGAAGGACTTCGATGACCTTCGGGTTCTTCGAGCAGTTTGCTGCGAGGTGGAGTGAATTCGACTTGTACTTCGGCTCGCATTCGTGGATGTCACCGCCGTCAGCGATGAGTTCCTTCAGAACAGCAACCGAGTGGTTGTACTGAG
>CAZGNN010000291.1:0-2388 GCA_964527335.1 uncultured Spirochaetaceae bacterium
TGCGAAAGGTAGTAATCTATCGACCGTCTTATTCCTTCATGGAAGAGAACAGTAGTCTTCATTTCGGGTACAGTCCTCTTGAGTTTCGAGGTATCGAATACGACGCTGTTGGACTTGTCCCCGAGAAGAGCACCCGTGAAATCGTAGCCGTACTTCATACCGACACGGCCGAGGAAGTCGGATGGCACATAACACGGTCTGAACTCGACGCCGAGGGCTTCGGCAACCGTCGAATAGATCTGGTTCCACGTAAGAACCTCGTCTCCCGTTATATTGAATGCTTCGTTGTATGCATGTGTATTCCCCATGAGCCCCGTGTAGCCGACAGCGAAGTCAGAGCTGTGTGTCAGCGTCCAGAGGGATGTGCCGTCGCCGGGGACGATGACTCTCTTCCCCTCCATCATTCTCTTCACGACCTGCCACGAGCCGTTGCTGCCGTGGAGGCCGAACGGAATGGAGTATTCGCAGTATGTATGACTGGGTCTGATGATGGTAACACAGAACCCGTCCTCTCTTGATTTCTCCCTTAAAAAGTCCTCACATGCAATCTTGTCCCTCGAATACTGCCAGTACCTGTTCTGGAGAGTCGTGCCTTCCGTAATGACATAGCTCGAACACGGTTTGAGGTATGCAGAAGCCGAGGATGTGAACATGTACTGCTTCGTCCTGTTTCTGAAGAGTCTGTAATCTCTCTCGACATCAGGGAGAGTGAATGCCGTGAATTCACATACGGTATCGAAAGAGAGAGAGCCGAGCTTCTTCTCGGCTTCTTCCTCGTTGTGGATATCACACTCGATGAGATTGACGCCCTCGGGGAGTCTCTCCCTGTGCTTGCCCCTGTTGAGTACCCAGACATCCCATTTTTTATCGACAAGTCTCTTCACTATGTAACTGCTGATTGTTCCGCTTCCGCCTATTATCAAAGCTCTCATATGCACCTCACGCTACGATTATAACCACACCAGACGGCATTCACGGAAAAATAATCGAAAAAAGTTGTGGAATTTCATCACAGAAGGTGCAAGAATATCTTCCGGAAAAAGTCTCATATAATTCCGCTGTCATGGCGCGGAAGTCTCTACAGACCGCCCGAAGGTCTCCACTATGAGTGTCGAAAGACACTTTTTCTTTTGTAAGGAGACAGAGTATGAGAATAATCAGAGGAACAATAGTCGAAGCGCCGGAAAACGGGAAACTAAAGATAACAGAGAAAGGATATCTCATCCTTTCCGACGACGGCGTCATTCTTGATATCACCACTACCCTTCCCGAATCAGCAGAAGGGAAAATCGAAGACTACGGCGACGCTCTCATCCTGCAGTCATTCTGTGACATGCATCTCCATGCCCCGCAGTTTCCGCTGACAGGAATGGCAATGGACAAGACACTCATCGACTGGCTGAACTGTTATGCATTCCCGACGGAGAGAAGATTCGCTGACACGGAGTATGCAAGGAGAATATACCGCCTTCTTGCAAAGAAGCTTCTCGACAACGGAACGACAAGAGTATGCATGTTCTCCTCCCTTCATACCGATTCAACTCTCATTCTCATGGAAGAACTCGAGAATGCAGGAATCTGCGGCTATGTGGGAAAGGTCAACATGGACCGTAACGGAGGCGAAGGTCTCGAGGAGACAACGGAAGAATCGGAGAGGGAGACTCTCAGATGGCTCGAGGAATCAAAGGCCTTCAGACATATAAAGCCAATCCTCACTCCCCGCTTCACTCCGTCATGCACGAACGAACTTCTCGAGTGGCTCGGAAAGCTTGCCGAAGAGAGGAATCTCTACATACAGTCCCATCTTTCGGAGAACGAAGGGGAAATCGAATGGGTGAAGTCACTTCACCCCGACTGCAGGGAGTACTGGGAGACATACAGCAAATACGGCCTCTTCAGGGACCATACGGTAATGGCACACTGCGTGCATTCGAGTGAAAGGGAAATCGAGGCAATGAGAGACAATAACGTAGTTGTCGCATACTGTGCAGACTCCAACGTCAACATCTGCAGCGGCTTCGCCCCTATCCGGCACATCATGGACAAAGGGGTCAGGGTGACTCTCGGAAGTGACATCGCAGGAGGATCCCAGATAGAGATGTACAGGGTCATCACCGCATCCATAAAGGCCAGCAAGGCAAGGCGGATGAATGACAATTATAACACCGAAGCCCTGACGGCAGCCGAAGGCTACTACCTCGCCACGACTTCGGCCCATACCTACTTCGGAGACAAACCCGGATTCCAGAAGGGCAACAGACTCCACGCCATCATCGTTGATGACAGCACATTCCCCGAGAGTGCAACCCCCATCACTGTAGAAGAGAGACTCGAGCGAGCCCTCTACAACATGGATGACAGGAACATAAAGGCAGTCTGGTCTGACGG
>CAZGNN010000292.1:0-2379 GCA_964527335.1 uncultured Spirochaetaceae bacterium
GTGTCTACGCTGTTGCAGATGACAAGTACGTCTATGCGGAGTGCCCGGAATACAGGAACGACTTCCTGCACGAAGTCGACATTGCAGAAGATGTCATGATCGGCTACGGCCTGAGTAACTTCACTCCCGTCATGCCTACGGACTTCACTGTCGGAAGACTGAGTGCAGTAGAGGAATTCTCGAGAAAGGTCAAGGACATCATGGTGGGACTCGGGTTCCAGGAGATGATGTACAACTATCTCGGTTCAAAGAGAGAGTACATCGACAACATGCATACATCCGGAGAGGAGGCTGTCTTCATCGCCAACCCGATGAGCGAGAACTACGAGGTTATAAGGCCGAGTATCCTTCCATGCCTTCTGGAGAGTGAATCGGTATCCGGTCACGCAGTCTATCCGCACCTCATCTTCGAATGCGGTAAGATTACCGTGAAGGATCCCCAGGACAACAGCGGAACACACACTGCAAACAGCATGGCATTCTTCGCATCCGATGTTCAGATCGGCTACAACGAGGCATCATCATACATTCAGACGCTGATGTATTTCCTCAGAAAGGAGTACACGCTCCTTCCTGTCGAGAACGACCCGAGATTCATCCCCGGACGTGCCGCATACATCATGTACAACGGAAAGAAAGCCGGAGTCTACGGCGAGACACATCCCCAGGTTCTCGAATCCTGGAACTGCGCACTCCCGTCAATTATGGCCGAAATCGACATGGATGTCCTTCTCGGCTGAGAAAGACAGAGGGCAGCCCTCTGAGACTGCCCCCCGATTCTTTTGTTTACAGTCTTGAGAATGAGCAGAGACTGTGTCACATTAAACATAGAGGGCGCTGTCGATAGACGGAAGCCTCGTTTAAAGACTAATTAAAGCCGTTTTTTCGTTTCAAGAGCAAAAACGGCTATTTTTTTCAGAATAAATGCAGATTCTCAGAGTGCAGCTCTTGCGCGCTCTCATATCACATGTTACAAAGGTAATATCCAACAATTTCTTTCGGCCGTTTCCGTTCCATCTTGCGGGAGCGGCAATTTTACAAAGTATTCCTTTCTTTTTGCTTAGACAGTAAACAGTTACAAAAATGCAATTTTTATCGATAAAAAAGTATAGCTTTTTGTGAATACCTGCCTTATCATTAAAGCTAACGATAAAAAAGTATTTATTGGAGGAGAAAAATGGCTCGTTTTACATTACCAAGAGATTTGTATCATGGAAAAGGCGCTATCGATGCGCTCAAGACCTTCAAGGGAAAGAAGGCTGTCGTATGTGTCGGCGGAGGCTCCATGAAGAGATTCGGATTCCTTGACAGGGTTGTCAACAATCTCAAGGAAGCAGGCATGGAAGTCGCACTCATCGAAGGTATAGAATCAGACCCGTCAGTCGATACAGTCATGAACGGCGCAGCAAAGATGCTCGAATTCGGACCGGACTGGATCATCGCACTCGGCGGCGGCTCACCGATTGATGCGGCAAAGGCAATGTGGATCAAGTATGAATATCCTGAGGTCACATTCGAAGACATGTGCAAGGTATTCGGACTTCCCGAGCTCAGGAAGAAGGCTCATTTCTGTGCTATCTCCTCCACAAGCGGAACGGCAACCGAAGTAACGGCATTCTCGATCATCACTGACTACAAGAAGGGAATCAAGTACCCGATTGCAGACTTCGAAATCACACCTGATGTCGCCATCGTTGACCCGGACCTTGCAGAGACAATGCCGAAGAAGCTCGTTGCCCATACAGGTATGGACGCAATGACACATGCCATCGAAGCATACGTATCTACAGCTAACTGCGACTACACGGACCCTCTCGCAATCCACGCAATCGAAATGATCATGAAGGATCTCATTCCTTCCTACAATGGTGATATGGAGGCGCGCGACAGAATGCACAACGCACAGTGCCTTGCAGGCATGGCATTCTCGAACGCTCTTCTCGGAATCGTGCATTCAATGGCTCATAAGACAGGTGCAATCTTCGCTGACTACGGCGCTCACATCATCCACGGTGCCGCTAACGCAATGTACCTGCCGAAGGTTATCGCATTCAACGCAAAGGACCCGACTGCAAAGAAGAGATACGGAGTAATCGCAGACTACATGCACCTCGAGGGAAAGAATGACGACGAGAAGGTGAAGGCTCTCATCGCTTACCTCAGAAAGATGAACGATGACCTCAACATCCCGCACTGCATAAAGAACTACGGTGCAGACAGCTATCCGACAGAGCAGGGCTTCGTTCCGGAAAGCGTATTCCTCGAGAGAGTCGAGAGCATTGCAGCCAATGCAATCCTCGATGCATGCACTGGATCCAACCCGCGTCAGCCCAGCCAGGAGGAGATGGTCAAGCTTCTCAAGTGCTGCTACTACGACAC
>CAZGNN010000293.1:0-2363 GCA_964527335.1 uncultured Spirochaetaceae bacterium
ATAAACGCCTGGACGATAAACAGCGAGGAGGAGCTGAGAAAGCTCATGGAGTGGGACGTGAAGGGATGCATCACGAACTCTCCCGACATGTGTCTTGCAGTCCTCGGACGATTCACAAGAAGAAGATTCTGATTGAACAGAAAGCGCTGCCAGGGTTATTGTTCCTTATGCAGCGCTTTTTTCAGATGCTTCTGAGTGTTTCCCCTTCGTAGAACGAGTAGGGGATAAGAACGTTCTTCTCCTTTTCTTCCTTACTGCTGATTATCGAGAAGAGCATCTCTGCGGCTGTCTGCCCCTTGAGGTATCCCTGCTGGTCGATGGTCGTGAGCCTGTGGCCGAAGTAGGAACTGCGGTATGTACCGTCGAAGCCGACGACAGATACGTCCTCGGGAACCCTGAGACCTCTGTCCTGAAGCTCCTCGATTACTCCGATAGCCTGAATATCGGACATGGCGACGATGGCGGTCGGTGTTCCGTTCTCGAGTATCTTCTGGCAGGCATTCCTTCCTCCCTGCACCGTAGTGCTTTCGGGGTACTGCCTGATAGGCGCCGTGATTCTGTATTCCTCAAGCGCCTTTCTGTATCCTGTCGTACGGAAGTTCGCGACACCCGGGGCCACCGTATCCGTCGTTTCTATGTATGCTGCCCCCAGGAGCGTGACAACTGCAATGTCCCTGTGTCCGCGCTTCAGCACTTCTGACATCTGTCTGTATGCCGCATCGGTATTGTCGATTGAGACGCTGTAGCCCTCTTCGCTGTCGATTGCGTCGATTCTCACCAGTGGCAGTTTTCTCTTCTGCAGAGCTTCTCTGACGCCTCCGCCGAAATCGAGTCCCATGCCGATTATTCCGTCTGCAGTTGCACTCTTTATGGCTTCCGCTATCGAGGAGTGGAGGGGAGGAATGAGAGTGAACGTGTAGCCGTTCTTCTCGCAGACCGAACCGATTCCTCTCAGAACATCCACGATGTGCGGGTTGTCGAGCGTGTCATCGAAGGACTGCGGAAGGAGAAAGCCGAGGGAGAAGTGCTTTCCGAGTGAGAAGTTCCTCGCCATGGGGTCGGGGATGTAATCGAGTTCCTTCGCGACCTTCAGTATCTTCTCAACGGCTTCGCTGCTGATTCTCTCGGGATTGTTGAATGCGAACGAGACGGCCGTCTTCGAGTAGCCGCTCTTCTTTGCTATGTCTGCTATCGTGATTCTCTTTTCGTTCATGTACAAACCAACCTAAACTAGTTTACATACACTCATCTGCGCGGTCAAACACGATTTGTTCAAATTACAGCTATCCGCTGAACCGACATTTACACCTCTTCTGTCGGTTTTGGGGCAAAAAGAAAGGAAAGAGAGATGAAAAAAGGGCGGAATACTGTTGTCCCCGAACGTTTTCTCCTATTATATTTTCTCTATAGAAAACAATATCGAACACTTTTTAAAAGGGAGGTAGTCATGGGTTTTGGCAAACAGCTGAAGGAAGTCGCCGCTTCCGTCCTGCCGATTGTGGTAATCGCTTCAATACTGGGCTGGATATTCGGCATCTTCACCTTCCTAACATTTGCACAGTTCCTGTTCTCTGCACTTCTTGTCGTATTCGGACTGACACTCTTCCTTCTCGGTGTCAACGTGGGATTCCTGCCGGTGGGTAACCACCTGGGTGCCATGATCACACAGAAGAGGAACGTGCCGCTCCTTGTATTTTCGGGAATAGGACTGGGAATTCTCATAACGCTCGCCGAACCCGATGTGAAGGTCCTTTCGGACCAGGTAGCATCGATGAAGAGCGGGCTGAGTTCATCGCTTCTGGTATTCATAATCGCCGTGGGAGTGGGACTCTTCATGGCGATAAGCTACGTGAGGGCACTTACGCGCTTCTCGCTGAAGATAACGATGGCCATCGGTGTCGGCCTCATGTTCCTTGCGGCGCTCTTCGTTCCGGAATTCTTCGTTTCCGTGGGCTTCGATGCCGGCGGTGCTACGACCGGTCCTATGGCCGTGCCGTTCATCATGGCACTCGGTATGGGTGTCGCTTCGGTTCACGGACACCATGAGGAGGATTCGTTCGGCTACACGGGAATCGCCTCGATAGGACCTGTCCTCGCTGTTCTCATATTCGGTGCCTTCATGGGAGAAGGCGGAAGCATTGTATCGGATTCGGGTTCGACCGAGGGAATGCTTGAGGTGTTCGTCGATGTCGTCCTGTCCGTCACGAAGTCGCTTCTTCCTCTTGTCATCATCTGCATTCTCGTACAGGTGTTCTTCATGAAGCTTCCCCGTATCAGGGCTACGAGAATGTATTTCGGTATATTCTACTCGTATGTGGGAATAACGCTCTTCCTGTTCGCGGTCGAGTCGACGTTCATGAACA
>CAZGNN010000294.1:0-2362 GCA_964527335.1 uncultured Spirochaetaceae bacterium
GGTACTGTACCCGGTATTGCGTCTAACTTTGTCAGTTCGATGACGATGATGAAAGGTTGTTCATGAGAAGCGTGACGTAGCCGTTCGAAACGTCGTTCACTGCCTTCTCCGTGAGGAAGAGTTCGGATGCGTAATCCGAAGTCGTGTATGTCGGAAGATAGTATGAGTAGTAGGATGTGAAGTAGCTTGTCATGTATGACGCCGTGCTTGCACCTGTTGACTCTACCGGTCTTGCGATTACGTATGCCGAGTTCGAATAGAACGGTTCGAGGACAGTGTTGTAGTCTGCCGTGAATACTTTCTCAGCCCATGAGGAATCTGCGTCTGCCTGAGCACTGAGATAACCTGTCGAATCATAGTTGAACGAGTAGATGAAGTCGCTCTTTCCCGTGTTGAGTGCAACATCGGAGAGAGTGGAGACCGTGAGGCCGTGGTTCTCTGCAGCCTTGTCGAAGTCTGCCTGTGCCTCGCTGTAGATACCGTCGATGACTGTGTCGAGGTATGCCTTGATGACGTCGCTGTCGTTTGCCGCGATGTAGGACTTGACGGCTGCGATTACCTCTTCGTTCGTATAATCGGGATCCTGAGAGGCACTGTCGATGACGAAGACTGTGTAACCATCTGCTGTCTGCACCGGTCCGATCATTGTCTTCTCGGATGCCGTGTAGAGCTCTTCAGCCTTTGTCGTATCGTAGGAGGAAAGATCGCTGTCCATCTGGTATCTGTAGTAGGACTCGACCTTGCCGCCGTTGTCCTTGTAGCTGTCTGTGGACTCTGCGACCATTTCGTCGAGTGTCTTCTCGCCGCTTGCATAGGCTGTCATTGCAGCTGTTGCCTCTTCTTCAGTTGCGTATGTCGCTCTTGTGAAGGAGATGACCTTGAAGAGGTCCTCTCTCTCCTTTGCGTATGCGACTGCATCCTCGTCGGGGTAGACTGTGCTGTCGACTACGATGTATTCGACGCTTCTCTTCTCGCTGTTGAGTGTGCTGATGAATGCGCTTTCAGCTGTGCTTACAGGTGCCGAATTGATTGTGGAGTAGACTTCCTGGTACGGGACATATTCCGTCATCCAGGCTGTAATCTGTTCCTTCTGTGTATCTGTTGCGCTGTTGTAGACTTCCTCGGATGAGTAGTAGCCGGAGTCTACGATTGCGTCTGCAATCTGTTCCTTTGTTGCCTTGAAGCCTGCCTTCTCGGCCATTTCCTGGAAAGCTTCGTTGAGAACAGCCTGCTGGAATGCGCTGTTCCAGAGATAGTAGTCGTAGCTCTGTGCCGTGCTTTCGCCGTAGTACTGTGCGTAGTAGTTGTAGAGCTGTACGTACTGGAAGTAGAGGAAACTGTTGTTTGTCAGTTCGATCTTCTTTCCGTTGTAGGTACCGAAACTTACAAGATTTGATGATGTATCAGCTAAACATGTTGTCGGCAGAATCATGACGAGACTCAGGAGAACGAGAACCGCCACTCCTATAATCCAGCCGATGGAGAACTTCTGTGTGTTCTTGGCTTTCTTTTCCTTTGTGCTGTTTTCACTGCCGGTGACAACTGTCTTGTCTTCACTCATAATGCGAACCTCTGAATTAAAAATGTGCCGTTTCGACACTGTTCTATAAATTATCATCATAGATGGCCTTTCGTCAATCTTTGTTTGCCCTTTGTGTTCTTCGCCCATCTATGGTAAGATTTGTGCTCTGAGAGCGGAGAAAGAAGTGAAGATTCTCATTACGACGGAATTCTATTTGCCACTGAGGTGCGGCGTCACATCCGCAATCCTTGCAGAGAAGAAGGCTCTGGAGGAGACGGGAGACGAAGTGAGAATACTGACAATCGGCAGCAATGAGAAAAGCTTTTATGACGACGGTCTTTCCGCCTGGTATGTGAAGGAGACGATGAAGCAGCCCTACAAGGACTCCCATGCGTCGCTGAATCTCGGCGATGTATGCGTGAAGGAAGCCATCTCCTGGCATCCGGACATCGTGCACTCGCAGAGCGAGTTCTTCTCGTTCCGCTTTGCCCGTCACATTGCCTCGGTGTTATCTATCCCCCTTGTGCATACATGCCATACGGACTTTGTCTCGTATACCGTTCATTTCACCTCTCATTACAGAATCTGGAACTGGGCGGCCTCGAAGGTTGTTCCCTTCCTCATAAGGAAGGCCGACAGGGTCATATGTTCGACTGACAAGATCTATTCCCTCATTTCATCCTACGGGATAAAACAGCCCGTTGACCGCATCCTTGTCGGCGTGGACAACGAGCTCTTCAGTCAGCGCCTCGGTGAAGATGAGCGAAAAGCATTAAGAGCGTCGCTCGGGTTTGACGATGAAGATACCGTATTCGTATCGGTATCGCGCCTGAGCCGGGA
>CAZGNN010000295.1:0-2356 GCA_964527335.1 uncultured Spirochaetaceae bacterium
ACGTTCTCGTACTGAAGAAGCGACAGCGTCAGCTGCTCGGAGAGAGAGTAGGTCTTACCCTCGGGGAATATCTTCTGGTTCTCGAGCTTATCCAGCTGGAGGATGTTCATGATCATGTTCGTCATCCTGTGCGTCGAATCGATGATGGAACGTGCATACTCTACCCTTTTCCTGTCATCAAGCTCTTTTGCCTCCAGAAGAGTCCCGTAGTTCTGCATCACCGCAAGGGGCGTCTTCATCTCGTGGGAGACGTTTGCTATGAAATCGGTGCGTAGAGTCTCGAGGCTCGAGAGGTCCTCAGTCATCCTGTTGATGCAGTCGATTATCTCAACGTAGTGACTGTCGAGTCCCCAGAGTCCCTTCTTCGATATTCTCACACTGAAGTTGCCCTTCGTTATCTCCCTGACGGCATCCCTTATCCTCACCACAATCCTGTCTGTCGTGAGACGGCGCCTCAATATATCGAGTACGGTAAAGAGAAAAGAGAGGAAAAGGACATTGAGGAATGTTATTCCTGCGGCACGCCTCATGCTTTCGAGAGTGAATGTGACATTCCACTCCCTCGATAGTGTCGATATGAAGAGAATCATGGTGCAGGTGACCACGAATGCAACAAGAATGAAGAACAGAAGATAGCGATATATTCTCTTCAGAAGCTCACTCTTCATTTATGACCGCCTTGTACCCCAGTCCGTGCACCGTCTTTATCTCGAAGGCATCACACTCCCCGAGCTTTGCCCTGAGCTTCGTCATGTAGACGTCAACGGCTCTCGGAGCCGTGTCCGAATCCGCATCCCAGAACTCGTCCATGAGCTGCGCTCTCGTGAAGGTCTTCTTCGGATAGCTCAGCATCTTGTAGAGAATCGAGAACTCCCTTGCCGTGAGAGGGACTTCCTCTCCGTTGAGATACGCCGTATGTTCATCGCTGTCCATCACGAAGTTCCTGAGGACTATCTTCTTCTCGGATGCAATCTTCGCTCTCCTCAGGAGTGCCCCGATTCTCAGGAGCAGTTCTTCAAGGTCCACGGGCTTCACCATGTAGTCGTCGATTCCTATCCTGTAGCCCTTCTCCTTGCTCATGATGTCATCCCTGGCAGTCATGAACATCATCGGAACATCTTTATTGGTCGACCGCACCGTACGTGCAAATTCGAAGCCGTCGAGACCCGGCATCATTATGTCAGATATTATGAGGTCATAGACGTTATCATAGAGGGCGTCGAATGCGCTCTCCGCATCAAGGCAGCCCTTTGTCTCGAATCCGTTCGAGTTCAGGAAGGAACACACCGTCCTGTTTAAATCTCTGTCATCTTCAACAACAAGTATCCTGAACATATCCTGGCCTCACTCATTTCATGATAGTACACAAATATTAACGTTTTGTTTAAGTTTTACGGTCCCCCCTCGCTTTTCTCTTTTCTGCACAGTGAAAGCTCCCTTTTCCATGGAGGCGGAAAAGAGAGCCCGGAGTAAGTCTATGTCTTCAGTAAGCGTATATGGAAACCCGCCGGTAAGAGGGGTGTAAGGAAGCGGTATCTCCATCTCCGTCTCAGCTGACATATCCGTGTGCTTTGAGCCACTGTGCTTCATCGTGGAGCGTATCGGCATAGGAACGTGTCTTATACCCGAGCTCGTTCTTCGCCTTCGAATAGTCATAGGCGTTGTTCCTCTCGAGATTGTAGACACTGAAAGTGGTCATCAGCGGCTCTCTTCCCGTCTTCTTAGCCTTCTTCTCCTGGGAAGATGCAATTCTTTTTGCCATCGACAGAGGAAGATAAGCCTTGCACTTTCCGCAGTGAAGATCCTTATCGAGAAGATGACAGAGCTCCTTGAGAGTGACTTCCTCGTTTGCGAGGATGTAGCACTCGCCTCTTCTCCCCCTGTCTGCAGCTGCAATGCAGCCTGCAGCAAGATCTCTTACGTCTGCAAGATTGAACGATCCCTGCATGCCGATCGGCATCTCGCCATTGATGATGCTGATGATTGTCTTTGTAGTCGTTCCGATTGCATTGTCGCCGGGGCCGAGAATTCCGCTCGGATGTACGACACATGCGTTGAGACCTTCCTTCGCGGCATCGAGCACATGCTGGGTTGCGATGGCCTTTGTCCTGCTGTACCAGCCCACAACGAGATTCTCGTCATACGGGAAGAAATGCCTAACTTCCTTTATCTTCTTTCCTCTCGGTTCTTCGGGGATTGCACCCGTAGAAGATACATAGACAAGCCTGCTGCATTCCTTGTGTGCCTTCGCAGAAGCTATGATGTTGTCCGTTCCATCGACGTTGACTGCCATGAGCTTTTCGCTGTAGTCGGGATTGACCGTGACAAGGCTGGCACAGTGGATACAGACTGTCTC
>CAZGNN010000296.1:0-2349 GCA_964527335.1 uncultured Spirochaetaceae bacterium
CATAGAGAGGAATACCTCCGAACACTCCCTCAAGATACATCTTCTCAAGGTTCTGTGATTCACGGGGATGTTCGTCCGAGAACTTTCTGAGAGAACTTCCCTTTTCGTCAAAATCGACGGAATAAATCTGGTCGGGACGGAGAAGACTTGTCTTGAGAAGATTCGTTGAATGGGAGACGAAGAAAAGCTGACATTCCGACGATGAGAATATGTATCTGACAAGGAGCTCCTCAAGGCTGTTATGGAGACCGCTGGAGAACTCATCTATCATTATCATGGAGTTGTTCTTCATTGCAGCTGTCAGGGCAACAAGGATTGTAAGAAGGATGTGGTTACCGTATGACTCCATTCTGTACATGACAGGATTCATGTTCTTCCTTATGAAGGACAGCCTGTTCTCGAACGGAATCCCGTCACTCTCCTTCCTGTATGATACCGTATAAGGGAAGGAGAATGTTTTAAGGAACCTGTTCACCTCCTCATCCCCGTACTTCTCGAAATACTGCGGCAGATTCAGATACTCGTTTCTCTGACCATAGGTCACAGTCTTCTGTTCCATCGGATTGATGAATATGGACGATGAGAGAAAGTCAAACCATCTCTTCAGCACCGGATACTGGGTAAACTTCGTGTTGAAATAGATGTTTCTGATGAATAGTGTGTGTTCATCCACATCATCCTTTCCGTATGTCCTGTTCTCCGTTATGAATGATTCGGCAGAATCGAGGAGGCGTGTAAGCACCTGCTTTCCATCCACATCAAGAGTCTCCTTTACAAAGCGTCCTGTCCTGTCGACTTCAAAATAATAGACGACCAAGGTGCCATCGAATACGAACGAATATTCGAAGAATGCAGTCTTCTCTGTATTGAATACGGTTATCACAAGACCGGGGTCGAATGGAGCGTTGGTGAATAGGAGCTCCGGTAGCAGCGATATGACGGACAAGGCATTGGACTTTCCGGAGGCATTCGAGCCGTAGAACGCACATCCCTTCAGAAGCCCTTCTTCCGTATTTCTCTCCTCGAGAATCGAGAGCTTAGTCTTCTCCAGCGTTATGACAGTCTCGGCTGTAAAGGATTTGTAGTTCTTGAACCTGACTTTCTTCAGCATATCTTCCTCACAATCTGTAATTATTATTCATTTATATGAATATCTTATGTAAGAAATTTACATTTATCAACAGAATACGCTTACCGCCAGACTTCATACTCCTCTGCTCAGCTCAGGTTTGTGAGATACAGGAATACGTCATGATGGATAACCTCTTATGTTAACAAAGCCCTCCGCCGAAGCAGAGAGCTCTTGATAATTGTTTAATACTATGAGAATTATCTTTAAAACCTCGTTTTCACATTATGTCTAGAATCTTCTGACCGGGAATACACGGAAATTCCCGTCATAGTCATTACTTGAATCTTTCGTAGTTCCATAGTAAGCATGAACTTTATTACCACCTGCTTCCGAGCTGGACACATAAAGTCCCGAGGACCATACCTTCAGTTTTTCGGAGGAAATTCCGGAGGTGATCAATTTTGTGAGTTCATCGATGCTGGGCAGGAACCAGTCGTCATACTTGATACCGGAGTCAGTTGTCTTGCTGTAATCTGCACATATCGTAGCTGCCGGGAACTCTTCTCCGACAAGTTTCTTTTCCGTATTCGTCTTTCCTTCACCAAGTCCTGTTTTTGTGTCGAAAGAGCCTGAAGATTTTGTGCTGAATTTATAAGTCGAAGACAATTCTCCAGATAGAGTTTCGAGGTATCTCCATCCGCACTCAGCAGATGTCAGACCATCGTTGGTTGCTGCTCCGTTATCGGCATCAACATCGTAATAGATGACACCGCCTGAAGGGCCAACATCGCCTACTGCATAAGTTGTCTTCCATACAGCATACAGTGTGATGTCTCCGGTTATTTCAGTCTTTTCAAAGTCGAATGCTTCTGTTCCGTCTTTGGTTGTGGACCATCTGAGAAGTCCCCATCCCGTATGAGTCGGATTCTCCGGCACTGTTGCCTTTCCCCCTATTTCGACAAGCTGAGAAGACACATCCGAGCCTCCGGTGCTGTCAAAGGTTACCGTGTATCCCTTGGGCTTGTTGTCACATGATACTATGAGCATTGCTGCCATCAGTACTGCCGTCAAAACTGTTAATGCTTTCTTCATAGATTACTCCTCCATTGTTTGTTTCTTTTCAAACATCATAATCGAGGAAGTGTTTTTTTTTTGCAACAGTTTTCTTTGCAATTTTTCAAAGAGAAAGGAGGCCTCCGAAGAAGCCTCCAAACTCTTTATTTAGTTGAAGACGGCAGGGTGCCGGTTGCCACCCACTTCACCGCAGCCTCGAATCT
>CAZGNN010000297.1:0-2346 GCA_964527335.1 uncultured Spirochaetaceae bacterium
AGAATGTGCTCGCAATTTAGACGTCCGGCCGACGTAATCGGCTGAGGAAGTTTGCGACTCTCCCCTACGGAGCTTTGACGCCTGCGTCAACCCTCCCCAGGGCAAGCCCCGGGGTTTCCGCAGGAAGGATTTAACAATGAAGGCTTTCATCGACCGCCTCTATGCTCTCGACCACGAAGTCTGGAAGGGAAAGAAGGTTGTCGTCATCCTGAACGGAGGTGCCGAAGACGATGATGTGGAGTTCCGCATTCTACATGATGCATTCAAGGAGATGTTCGACTACCTGTCTGTCGACTTCAGATACCTCGGCATCGGAACAACGGACGAAGAGTCATTCAAAGCAAAGGAAGCAAAGATCCGCTCCTTCATCGAAGAAAACATCTGAAGCCAGTGAGAAAGCTCCACACTCTGTGTTTCCGAGCATTAAGCCAATAACCGCTATTTTCAGTTTTCCCATCACTTCTCGTGATATCTAATTACGGATTACATGTAGTTGCTTCAATTTTATCATGGCAAAATAAAGGATTTTGAAATTATCAACGCTTTTACCGTAATTAAAGTATGGTTTCTGAAAATCAAGACTGATTATTTGAATATGTAGCAGTTATGAGATTTCTGGGACTCCGCATTTTTCCAGTTGCGAAAAAGCGAATGTTCGAGGAGGCTCATTGGCGTGTTACAGACGAAAATCTTATTCGAGCCCCAGTTTTCTCCGTCTCTCCCTGTCACACTCAATCCACTCATCGAGAGTAAGCGGGGTGTAGTCGGAATACATGCAGAAGCAGTTGATCATCTGACACGGGATATTCGTCTCTTCATCATGATGGGCGAGAAGTCTCTTCGATTCCCTCGTTTCAGATATGAATCTGTCGACAAGCACCTGGTCATATGTATTGTGGATGTGGCCGTGGAGCATGAACGACGTCGGCTTTCCTTCCGTGTTCAGTGCGTTCTGCTTGTTGTAGCAGAATACAGGATAGTGCATGAGGCAGATCTTCTTCTTGTTGTCGTGGAGTTCCGTATAATCCCTCACCCAACCGAATCGTGAGATATCGAAATCGGGGTCACAGAGATATTTGTCATCATGGTTCCCTCTTATGAGGAACAGGTGCCCGTTCAGTCTCGATACAACGGCATTAGTCTCCTTCCCCTTTGCAAGGGAAAGGTCCCCGAGGATGACGACATCGTCGTTCTTCCTCACCTTACGGTTCCACTTCTCTATCATGGTCTCATTCATCTCCTCGACGGATGAGAACGGACGCATGTCCATGCTTGTCAGCAGGTTTCTGTGATAGAAATGGCAGTCAGATATGTAGTAACGCATTCATTCCTCCTCCGGCGATGATAGCAGAAAGAGGAGACAGTGGGTATGTTCTGCCCCCGATTGTCCTCTTTTTGTAACAGATGAGACGCAAACCAGAAAACTCAGAGAATATTCCTGTATCTGATCTGTCCATCCGCTATCACACTCTCAATACGCCTTTCCCGAAGAAGAACCTCCGTTCCCATTTTAAGCTTCCTGCTGATTCCCTTGTACCCCATGGTGTGGGCCAACTCAGTAAGGGTCAAGGCACCGCCGTTGAGAGCAACAACAATCTTCTCGAGATACTGGGCATCGCGACTCGCTGCTGGAGCTGATCTGAAATACGGATGAACAGGAATCTTCACCCTCAGATAATCCCTGTTATCATTCATGATGAATTCGGGAAGGGAGGAACCGTTTGCCCGCAGAGCGCTGAATGCATTCGGGAATCCGGTATTTCTTCCTTCCGTAAGATGCAGTTCCTTGAGAAACTCGCCTATTCTTCTGTTACGGTATACTATTCCCCTGAGCTGCAGTTTCTTAACATCGTCATCGGTAATGCTTCTGTCAAAACCGGGAACTGAAGTTATCTCGATGAAATCGTTCTCGATTCTCACTGTTACCGGTTCATGCTCCTGATATGACCTGTGATAGACGGCATTGGTCAGTATTTCCTCGACGGCTTCATACGGATAGTTGAAGAATCTCTCAGCCTCGGCCCTGTCAGAATGCTTTATTACGGCCTCCTTTATTACGATGTTCCTTATGTACTGAAGTGCGCTCCTCAACTGATACTGCAACGTCCCTGTGAATGTCTGTTCTATCATATTGGTCCCTCTCGGATCAGGTATGAAAACAACCTCAATCCTGGCATAGGGGAAATACTTCTGAGGATTTGAAGAGAACATGAGGATACCGACGTTAAGAGGCTTCTCATTTTCCGGCGAACCGGCAACAATTCTCATGTCACGTGCAAGTGTTATAAGGTCTCCAGGTTGTTCTTCACTGTACAGTTTGCTTCCGGTTTCTTTGAGAAAACTCCT
>CAZGNN010000298.1:0-2340 GCA_964527335.1 uncultured Spirochaetaceae bacterium
TCAACGACATCGTAGATGATGTTGTACTTCTTGATCTCGACCTTCTCCTCGTTTGCGAGAGCCTGAGCCCTGGGTGTCGGTCTGACGTTGAAGCCGATGATGACTGCACTCGATGCGGAAGCGAGCGTGACATCGCTTTCGATGATGGCACCGGCAGATGCACGGATGACATTGAGCTTGATCTCGTCCGTGCTGAGCTTCTCGAGGACTCCCGTAAGAGCTTCGACGGAACCCTGGACATCGCCCTTGATGATGACGTTGAAGTCCGTGATTGCACCTTCCTTGACCTTCTCGTTGAAGTTCTCGAGAGTGACCTTGCTCACTCTTGCACCTTCTCCGATTCTCTCGAGTTCCTGACGCTTTGCTGCGATGCTTCTTGCCGTCTTCTCGTCTTCAGTCACCTGGAACGGATCACCTGCAGACGGGATGTTCGAGAGACCTATGATCTCGACAGGAGTAGACGGACCGGCTGAAGTGATCTTCGCTCCCTTGTCGTCGAACATGGCTCTTACACGTCCCGAGTAGATGCCGGCTACATAGTAGTCGCCCTGATGCAGTGTTCCCTTCTCTATGATGACCGTTGCAACAGTACCGCGGCCCGGGTCGATCTTGCTCTCGAGTACCTTACCGCATGCCCTGCAGTTCGGATTGGCCCTGAGTTCGAGCATCTCGGCCTGGAGAAGAATTGTGTCGAGAAGATCGTCGATACCCTGCTTCTTCAGTGCAGATATCTGGCAGTAGAGTGTCTGTCCGCCCCAGTCCTCGGGCATGAGGCCGAGGTCGGAGAGCTGCTGCTTGACCCTGTCGGGGTTGGCTTCGGGAAGATCGCACTTGTTGATGGCGACGATGATTGGTACCTTCGCAGCCTTTGCATGGTCGATGGCCTCCCTTGTCTGAGGCATGACGCCGTCATTTGCGGCGACTACGAGTACGACGATGTCGGTTACCTGTGCGCCACGTGCTCTCATCATGGAGAATGCGGCATGACCCGGGGTATCGAGGAAGACGATGTCTCCCCTGTCGGGTACACTTACCTTGTATGCTCCGATATGCTGTGTAATACCGCCGAACTCGCCTGCAACCACGTTCGTGCTTCTGATTGCATCGAGAAGCTTTGTCTTACCGTGGTCGACATGTCCCATGATCGTCACGATAGGCGGCCTCGGTACGAGATCCTCTTCCTTATCCTCTTCCGTCTCGATGACTGTCTCGTCATAGAGAGAGACAAGATGCACGGAACATCCGTATTCGGACGCGATTATCTCTGCAGTGTCATGGTCTATCTGCTGGTTGATGGTGACCATCATGCCCATCTTGAAGAGCTTCGTGATGATGTCGGAAGCCTTGAGATTCATCTTCTTCGCAAGGTCCGCAACCGTGATGTTCTCCATGATGTCGATGGACTGGGGTACTGCTGCGAGCTTTGCCTCGTCCTTCTTCTTCTTTCCGAGTGCGAAGTCAAGCTCTTCGTCCCTGTCCCACTTGCTGTCCTTGTCCTTCTTTCTCGAACCTGATGCGGCACCTGTCTTGCGGTTGCCGTTCTTCTGGTTGAGCTCGAGCGGTGCTGATCCTCCGACCTGCGGTCTCGGACCGTTCTGGCCGAAACGGGGTGTGAAGCCGGGCTTTCCACCCTGGCGGTTAAAGCCTGGGCGACCGTTCTGGTCGGGTGAATACGACCTCGGCTGCGACGGTCTTCCGTCATGGTTGAATGTGCCGCCGTCGCGCCTCTGATAGCCGCCGTTCGGATTTCCGTTCCTGTTGTCACGGTTGTATCCGCCCTGTCCTCTCTGGAGGTTACCGGCAACTCTTCTTCCGCCGACAACACCCTGTACCCTCGGCTTCGAGGGATCAGTTTTGACTTCAGTATCCGCCGGAGTCTGCGCGTGGATGATTACCGGACCCGAATGGATTGTCGACTGTATACGTGTGTTCTGTATATGTGCGGCATTACCCATGAAGGACTTGCCGTCGATGACTTCACGTCTCTGAGGAGCGGGATTCTCCCTCTTCACGGGAGTTCTCTCGCTGCTTCTCGGACTGCTCTGTGTCGTCTGGGGTCTTGAAGGCGCCTGCGGCTGCACTTTCTCCTGAGCCTGTGGCTTCTGAGGAGCCGGAGTCTCGGGCGATGCCGGCTTCACGAGGGGAGTCTCCTTGACCTTGACGACAGGTTTCACGACGGGAGTCTTCACGGGAGTCTTGAGTTTTACGACAACCTTCTTCTTCTCGTTCTGCTCGTCCTTAGCCTTCTCCTCGGCTTCCTTTACGGGAGTTACGGGAGATGCCGGCTGTGGTGCCTTCTTGATGATGTTAACTTTAACTTTATTCTTTTCTTCAGCCATA
>CAZGNN010000299.1:0-2333 GCA_964527335.1 uncultured Spirochaetaceae bacterium
TGACAATGGGCGGAAGGTCGTCTGCATTCGCCGCGAGTGCCTTCTGCCAGTCGTCCCAGCTTCTCGCCCCGAGGTTCACTCCGAGGAGTTTCTGGACCTTTCCGTTCCTCGTGACTCCGGGGAGTCGGGAAAGCCTCGACGGGTTCCTGTTCTGACCGTCGATATCGAAGCCCTTCTCTTTGAGGAACGAGTACAGGAACTCGACCCTCTCCCTGTACTGTTCAGCGTTCTCCGCATCGATTCTGACGATAGCGTGTACACTCTTCCCCGCACTGTGTGTGAGTGTTGCTATGGGAAGTTCGTACTGCTTCAGTATCCTCTTCTGCTCCTCAATCGGCATTGAGTCGGATTCTACGAGAGCATAGCGGTACGCCGTGACATTCGCATTCCCCATGCCCGTGCCGTCGAGAGGATTGATTCTGAACCACGCTCCACCTTCCGGTTTCCAGTCTCCTATCGCTGCGCCGAGGTCGCCGGGATAGCGGCTGAAGTCCGCAAGGAGATCTGCGCATTTGCGGCTGTAGACACCGCCATACGGTTTCCACTTGCCGTCCTTGTCCTGGTACGACTCCACCGTGTAGCCCACGTACTCGTCACTCCTGAAAAGGACTTCGAGTGCTCTTCTCGTGTCAGTGACAGAAGGACAAACTGTTGTCCCTCCCTCTTCTGAGCCGAGTGTCCCTTCCCAGTCGAGAGCCTCATCGGAAGGACAACAGGTCCACCCTCTGTCCTTTGCCATCTGAATGATTGTCCCGCCCGTTACGGGATTGTCCGAACCGTTGAAAGTCTTCCACTTCTGTTCGCACTCTCCCGCGTGGTACCTCGGGTCGTTTCTGCTCCACTCGTCCCATACCGATACGGGGAGTCCCTCTGCCTTGATAGCAAAGCCTATGTTGATCCACTCCTGATAACTCAGGGACGATACGTCTATGGCACTGAGTGCCGATTCTATATTTGAGTTCATATCCTCTTCCCTCCTGGTCTGTATGACTCGGCATTGAAGCCGAGAGGTAATCTCCATCCGTTACTGCTGATGCGTGAGATTACCGCTGACGCATCGTCCTTTCTCCATTCGCCGACATGCTGGAAGTTGTAATGTTCAAGGAGGCGTATCTGCTTGGGAGTCGTAAGGCCGAGTGTCGTACGCTTCCGGAGCCTCGTGATAATCGCAGAGGCATGGCCCTTGCTCATGACGTTATCCGTCGCTATCCCGCACCTCGATATGAGCGCAAGCTGCTCCTTCGTCGGCGGCTCACATTCCCACATGAAGGTCGGTTCGTAGCTCAGGAGAGCTTCGTCTGAAAGTGACACCGCAAACTGCAGCGGGTCCACGAGCATACTCTTCTTCTGCCGCATCTTCTGGAGCTCTTCCCTAAGTGTTTCCTCGCGTTCCTTTACAGCATCTCTTTCGACTTCTTCCTCAGCTTCAAGCAGGTCCACTTCCCCGCCTTCCATGATTTTCTCTTTGATTTTCTCCTCGACTTCCTCCGTCTGTCCCAACAGCGTTGATGGCCCGCAGAGGTCGTGACGAGTGGTCAACCATAGAAAATCGAGAACAAGAAGCTCTTTTTTACCGGGAGCGAGACGAGTTCCTCTGCCCAGGATCTGGACATAGAGACTCCTGATTTTCGTGGGTCTGAGACACACGATGCAGTCCACGCTCGGGCAGTCCCAGCCCTCGGTGAGGAGCATGGAGTTGCAGAGAACTTCTATCTCTCCCTTCTCGAAACTCCTGAGGATTTCCTCTCTGTCAGTGCTCTCGCCGTTGACTTCAGCAGCCTTGAATCCGTGTTTCCGGAGAATCAAGCAGAACTTCTGAGATGTAACAACAAGCGGAAGGAACACGACTATCTTTCTGCCCTTTGCGTACTTCTCCATTTCTTCTGCTATCCTCTCGAGATAGGGGTCGAGTGCACTGCCGAGTCCGGATGCGGAGTAGTCGCCGTTCGATATGGAGACGGAGGAGATATCCACCTTGAGGGGTATCATCTGGGCCTTGATGGGGCAGAGCCAGCCGTCGCGGATTGCGTCTCTCATGTTGTACTCGTATGCTATGTTCTCGTAGTAGTCGGCGAGGTTCTTCTTATCCGACCTCGATGGGGTTGCCGTCACACCGAGTACCTTCGCTTCGGGAAAGTGGTTCAGAACCTTGAGGTACGAGTCGCTCATTGTGTGGTGAGCTTCATCGACGACGATACGGGAGAAGTAATCTGATGGATACTCCTCGAGACGCTTGTCATTCGAGAGTGTCTGAACAGAACCAAGGACCACGGGCTCGGGAGAACCGTAAGCATGACTGTCAGCCTTCTCGATGACGGAATCCAGTCCGGCAA
>CAZGNN010000300.1:0-2328 GCA_964527335.1 uncultured Spirochaetaceae bacterium
TGTATACGGGCTTCCGTACTGCTCTGTCATCGTGATGAACCAGTTACCCTCGCTGTCGTAGCCGAGCGGGATTGACGACGGATCGATTTCCTTGATCTTTCTGCAGAGCTCTTCCATATCATCCCAGGTTGCAGGGACTGTCAGGCCGTTCTGATCGAAGAATGTCTTGTTGTAATAGAGGACTTCCGTGCTCTTCGACCAGGGAAGCGTGTACATGAGGCCGTCGCCGAACTGTCTTCCTTCCTCGTAGTAGCCCGTGATGAAGTCGTTCTTCTGCTCTTCGGTGAGACCCAGCTTTTCCGTCGTGCCGTCATTTCTCGTGACTGTGATGTCGCTCTCGATGAGGCCGTCGAGTGCTGCAACTGCACCTGCAAGGTTATAGAGTGCCACGTGGTCGGGATAGCAGTAGGCGATGTTGGGCTGGTTGCCGACTGTGATTTCAGTTGAAATCTGGTCCCTGACATCGTCATAGCCGCCGATCTGTGTCGCCTCCACCGTGATGTTCGGATAGAGAACGTTGAACTCTGCGATGTACTGGTCGAGTACCTCCGCAAGAGTCGATCCCATCGTATGATAGAACGTGATGGTGACTGCACTTCCGTCATAGCCGCCTTCCGGCACCTCGAAGAGAGCCGATGGAGAGGAAGATGCACTCTCCTCCTTGCCGCCTCCGCAGAATGCGGAAAGGATGACAAGCACAGAGAGGAGTACAACTGTAAGTAATTTTTTCATATCAATCTCCTTGTATATATATCCTTTATTTCTTATCCCTTGATACCGCTACGCGACACTCCCTTCATGATGTACTTCCTCAGGAATACGAAGACGAGGAAGAGAGGTGCCGACACGAGTGCGACCGCAGCCATCTGCACGGGGTAGTTGACGTCTCCCGTACTCTCCGTGAATGCGTTCCTGAGGCCGTTCGTTATGAGTCTGTGTGCACTGTCGTTCGCAACGAGACGCGGCCAGATGTAGCTGTTCCAGGCCCCCATCATCTTGAGTATCGTGATGGAGATGAGAGTCGGAAGGGAGAGCGGGATCATGACCTTCAAAAGGTACTTGAAGTCACTCGTTCCGTCGACCTTCGCCGCGAGATACAGTTCGTTCGGTATCTGGAGGAAGTTCTGCCTCAGGAGGTAGATGTAGAAGACGGATACGAGGAACGGGACTATGAGAACCGTGTAGGTGTTTATCCAGCCCAGCTTCGTGACTGTCGAATAGTTCGTTATGGTGAAGAGCTCGCCGGGAATCATCATGGTGGCTAGGAGTGCAGCGAAGAGTGCGTCCTTACCTTTGAACTCTAGACGCGCGAACGCGAATGCCGAGAGTATCGTGATGACGAGCGAGAGGATTGTCGATACGATTCCGACGTAGAACGTATTGAGGAAGAGCCGCCCCAGGTTCGCCGTAGTGAATGCCGTCGCATAGTTCGAGAAGAGAATCTTCCTCGGGAAGAATGTCGGAACGCTCATACGGTACTCGTCAAGTGACTTCAGCGACGAGATTATCATCCAGTAGAACGGGAAGAGCACGACTGCCGCCATCACGAGAAGGAATGCGTAGAGAAGAACCTGTACACAGACGAAGACAACCTTCTGACGGGCGGAAACCTTCTGCATGTCTCTGAGATGCATTATTTTCATTTTCATTCTTCCGTCCTCCCTAGTAGTGTACCCTCTTCTTGCTCACCTGAAGGTTCACGAGAGTTACCGCCAGGATGATCACGAAGAGTATGAGGGCTGCCGCAGAGGCACGGCCCTGGTTGTTCGTACTCAGTGCGTCGTAGATGAAGCCGACCATCGTATTCAGTCTTCCCGCAGCGTCTGCAGGCCCCATGTCCTCGCCGAATATGCCGACGATTGACGTGTATTCCTTGAAGCCTCCGATGAATCCCGTGATCACGACGTATGCAATCATGGGGCTGAGGAGAGGAACGGTAATGCGGGTGAAGATTCTTCTTCTCGAGGTGCCGTCGACACGTGCCGCATCATAGTACTGCCTGTTGACGGACTGCAGGCCGCCAAGGAGTATGAGAATCTTGAACGGGAGGGCATTCCAGACGATGTAGACCACCATTACAGTCATGTTGGCAACATACGAGGAACCGGCATTGATCCAGTTGACGTGCGTTCCCCCGAAGAACTCGATTATGTTGTTTATGATACCCGCCGTCACTATGATTTCGTTCTTCGTCCCGTAGAACGAGCCCACGATGTTGAACATCGCGGCGAAGACCATGCCGATTGCTATGGAGTTCGTGACATAGGGAAGGAAGAAGATTGTCTGCAGCGGCTTCTGCAGGAACTTTATCGAGTTGAGACATACCGC
>CAZGNN010000301.1:0-2308 GCA_964527335.1 uncultured Spirochaetaceae bacterium
GCATAAAGCCTTATGTCTATCATATCAGGATAGAGCATGAGACAGGGCTGTCTTCCAGATGGAGAAGATGAATAGATACTCATTATTGTCTGAATTCCCGTTCCGCTCCTCTCCATGAGATTTGCAGTATCGAGAGCGGCTCGGATTATTGTGTTACGCCGTATGGACGGTACGGAGTTTGCCTCATATGCTTCGAACGGAAGAGGCAGCATCCATGAGCCGGGAGACATTATCTCGATGCGGTCCGTGTAGATGTCCAAGTCTATCTGTGTTCCATATATCGTATAATCACGATGGGCAATGGCATTGACAAGTGCTTCTCTGACTGCAGTCTTCGGGTAGGCTCTGAGTTCCTCTCTTCCGCCGTCTTCCGTTTTTCTCCATCCCTTTCTCGTATTCCGTTCAATGAAGGAGAGAGAAGAGGAGAATACTTTCGAGAGCGGCCCCCTGAAACTGTCTCTGTCGATTACAGAGCCGAGTTTATCATCCCCGTCGAGAAGTCTGCAGCAGATCAGGGTCTCATCTCCGTCATAACCGTCCATGAACATCAGAAAACCGGATTTGACATACCCCTGAGCCGACACGAGTTCCATACTCTGGAGCTCATTCAGCTGTGGTACTGTATTATCTCTGCGGTAGCTGCGGCAGAGCGAAAGATAATCAGACCATCTCGCTTCATCGTATTTCACATCTGTCAGTTCATTGCTGTAATCATTCTGAAGACTGTTCATATTCATTCAAACCTCCCGGTTCTCTCTTCCACCAGCATTGTCAGACATTATCAGAACATTATCAACCTGACAATGTCACCTATAATGTACTTTCAGCCACATTTTATTATACTTAATAGAATTACCTTATCAAGAACATTATACGGACATTATCTGACTCTATAATGTATGCACAATGTCAGGCTTTCCTTTTTCTCTTCATTCCGGAGTTATGGTCACAGATCCGGTATTCCATTCCTCAATGCTGTGTGTTCTGCTTCCTTTTCCCAAAGGCAATCTGAAAAGGCATGAAAAATCTCATTTTTCTGACTATGAGTCGTAAAGATGGGTTACAATCGTAAGAAGGATTACCTACAGAGGAGACAATATGGACACAAGACTCAATCCGCTCTTCACACCCTGGAAGATAGGAAAGTGTGAAATCAAGAACAGAATCGTACTTACCAGCATGGGAGGAACCGACCTCTTCGGCTGGATGGAGAAGAACCACTTCGACAGGGATGGAGCCGAGTTCATCATGAGGGTCGCAAAGAACAACTGCGGCCTCGTGCTCCCGGGCTGCCAGCCCGTCTATAACCCGATGTTCGGCCAGTGGCTTCACAAGAACAAGGGAATGTATAAAAAGCTTGCCGAGTGGATGCCGGAATTCCACAAGACGGGAGCCAAGCTCTTCGTGCAGCTCACGGCAGGATTCGGACGCTCCTTCACGATATCCGAAATGATGGAGAAGCTCTACACCAATCCCGTTCTCAATGTGCTCAGCAAGCCCTTCATGAACATAGACAAGATTACGGCAACGGCATCTCCCTCCCCTAACCGCTGGTCCGACAAGGTACCGTCCAGAGAGATGACGAAAAAGGAAATCGAGTACATGATTTACTCTTTCGCAGAGAGTGCAAGACTTCTCAAGGAAGCGGGAGTCGACGGCGTCGAAATCCACGCAGTGCATGAGGGCTATCTTCTTGACCAGTTCACTCTCAAGTATGTGAACAAGCGTACCGACGAATACGGAGGCTCCTTCGAGAACCGCTACCGCTTTGCTGTCGAAATCGTAAAGGCAATCAAGAAGGCCTGCGGTGATGATTTTCCCGTATCCCTGAGATACAGCGTTCTCTCGAAGACCAAGGGCTTCAGACAGGGAGCACTCCCCGGAGAAGATTACATCGAAGCCGGAAGAGACATGGCCGAGAGCGAGAAGGCTGCAAGGTATCTCCAGGATGCAGGCTACGACATGCTCAACTGCGACAACGGAACATACGACGCATGGTACTGGGCTCATCCGCCCATCTACATGCCGGAGAACTGCAATCTCGCGGATGTCGAACATATAAAGAAGTTCGTGACTATCCCGGTAGTCGCTGCGGGAAGGCTCGATCCGTTCGTCGCTGCAGACGCAATAGAAAAGGGAGAGCTTGACGGTGCGGGATTCGCACGCCCCTTCCTTGCAGACCAGGAATGGGTGACAAAGCTCATCGAGGACAGGAAAGACGATATCAGGCCGTGTATTCTCTGCCACAACGGATGCTTCAACATGTGCCACTACAAGGGTGTTCCGAACGACCAGGATCTCTCGGACT
>CAZGNN010000302.1:0-2301 GCA_964527335.1 uncultured Spirochaetaceae bacterium
TATATGCGCAAGTAAGAGAAAGTTTTTTTCATATTTATAATTCAAATCCTCCTTTGGCAGCCGCTAGCAACGGCTGTTTTCTATGCCTCAAATCCGCTGTCGTTGTCATTCTGAAAAGAAATGGATTGGAGATTCTGTACGGGACAGTACTGAAAATATTGACGATATATAACGTGTATGATTCAATAAAGATATGAATGTACGATTCTGTACTGAAAATCTAATAATCTGGAGACACTATGAAATCCGAACTTGTTGAATCTCTTGTAAATGCACATATAAATGGGGATGAACGTTCCTTCATTTCCGCTCTTGACTCTCTTATAGCTGACGAGGGAAAGAACGGAGACCATGCATCGGCAGAGAGACTGAGGAAAGCGGAAGAGGCCGGAAAGAAAAAATCCAGGCTCAGGAAGGACTCCGGTACATCGATTATCTATCCGCAGCAGGCTGTGATGACACCGCGTGACAAGGACAGTCTTCTCGAACTCTTTGAAGTCATTGATCCGGATGTGAGTCTCTCCGATGTTGTTCTTGCCGACAGACAGAAAGATGTACTTGAGCAGATTATCGTGGAACAGAGAAACAGCGAAGAGCTTATAAGCCATGGTATGACACCGATCAACAGGCTCCTTCTCTGTGGGCCTCCGGGATGCGGCAAGACGATGACGGCCTATGCCCTTGCACATGAACTCGGACTTGAGATGGCCTATGTCAGATTCGATGGGCTTGTGTCGTCGTACCTCGGGCAGACAAGCACGAATCTGAGAAAGGTGTTCGATGCTGTCAGGGACAGGAGGATAGTTCTCTTTCTGGATGAATTTGACGCGATAGCGAAGAAGCGTGATGACGAGAACGAACTGGGAGAGCTCAAGAGAGTTGTGACGACACTTCTGCAGAACTTCGACAACCTTTCTCCTTCGGTATTCCTGATTGCCGCAACAAACCATGAACACCTTCTCGATTCTGCGGTATGGAGAAGATTCAACCTTACACTTATCCTCGGTTTGCCGGATGAGGAGGAAAGGAAGGCGATTATCAGGAAGAGACTGGAGAAGTACGGGATTACCGAAAAGATAGACGTGAAGAAACTTTCCCGTGTTACCGCGGGAATGAGCGGGGCCCTGATTGAAGAGGTGATGTCCTCTGCCGCAAAGAAAAGATACCTGCACGGAAGCATAAGTACGGACGAAATCGTAAGTATCATTATACAGCATCAGGTCAGATATTCTTCAGACAGTCCTGAAGTCATGAAGGCTGTATCTGGGATGCTTGAGAACGGAATGTCGTACAGAACAGTAGCCGAAGCACTCGGAATTCCGCATAGTACGCTGCAGTACCGTGTGGAAAAGTTCAGGAAGGAGGCGGAAAGTGAAGGAAGAATGTAGACCGCATCTCTGGATTCCCGAAGAGGAAGTGACATATGTCAGGAAGAAGATGACGGGACGCGGCCACAATTACGGTCTCGATTATGCTCTTCACGGCGAACGGCTGTCGAAGGGACTGGAGAGCGTAATGGAGTCCTACAGAAAACTCGGCGACGATGATTCCCTTGCCGGTGAGAACCTGATTACCTTCCGTATCGTACTCCAGGAAAGGGAGGATGTGGCCAATACGAGACGTCTCATCGAAGGAGAAGGTCTGACAATTAATGCCGTCACGGACAGAACGCATGCCGTTGTCTCCGGTCCTTTCGAGGCATTCGATTCTCTGCAGAAGAAGGTTGAAAGATACCGGGAGAAGGGACGGAAGAAGGACTTTCAGCTTATCTCGTCATTTCTTCCGTTCGGAGTCGAGGACAAGAAACCTTCTTCTTTAACGAAAGAGGTCGGCTCTGATGGTGATAAGCCCGTTGCTGTTCAGATTAAGATCATGCCCCGGCTGGAGAAGAACCTCTATGAACGTGTTCTTGAGAAGGTGATGGAAAAAATCGAAAAGCAGCTGCAGTACATGCCGTCCTGTCTGCGTCTCTCCAACGGGCGGGCGATAATCAGTGCCGAGATGCGAAGACGGGAACTTGACGAAATAGCATCTGACTCCGGTGTGTACAAAATACAGCCTACTACATTGTACAGTAATGTGCTACCGAGCTCGATTATTCCGTTGGGAAATGAACTCCAGCTGGATCCTGAAGTTGACATATCGTCACTGCCTGCTGTGGTCGTCCTTGACGATGGAGTGAATCTTCCTGAACCTCTGGAGGCGGCCGTTCCTGTGCACTGGATTGCGGAAGGATGCAAGAGAAACGATTACAGCGGGTATCATGGAACAGCTGTGGCAAGCAGGGTTCTTTTTGAGGAT
>CAZGNN010000303.1:0-2279 GCA_964527335.1 uncultured Spirochaetaceae bacterium
AAAAAGCCGGCAGCGGATGCTGCCAGCTTACCGTGTATTACTCCAGGGATAGGAGAAGCGCCATCTTGAAGCGGCCGTCCGCCTTGACGCTGTGCTTCCCGCCTTTTGCGAAATGGAAGTTCTCGCCTTCCTTTATATTGTATTCCTTTCCTTCGTAGCCGATGATTCCCTTTCCTTCGAGTGCGAATACGATTGCATCTCCGGGGGCTGCATGCTCGCTGAGAGCTGTGCCTTCATCGAAAGCCATGACGACGAACTTCGTCTTCGAATTCGAAAGCACGTCGATGTTGACGATGCTGTCCTTTCTGTAGGGGATAAGGTTCTTGAGAGCGAATACCTCTCCCGCCTTAATCTTTTCATTAACCATTGTGTCACTCCCGAGCTCTACTTCAGTGTAGACTGCTCCGTTTTCCGTTTTTGTTCCTACGGGAATTCCCGTAGGTGTGATTATAGCACAGCCGTCCTCAAGATTCTTCCCGAAAGAGGGTGAATAGAGAGAGAAAGAACCTCCGGAGGCGATGAGAAGTTTGTTGTAGCCGTACTCTTCAGGTGATATGTCCGTCCCCTTACCGAGTGAGAAGTAATATATGGAATTGTCCTCGCTCACTTTTCGCGATATTGTAAGACCCTCGATTGGGGAATTATCGTTCCCTATTGAGAATACTACTCCTTCTTTCTCTTTCATTTTTTCCGCTTTCCTTTTTTCAGTCTTCAAGAATCTTTCCGTCGAGGGAGAATGTGACGACTCTCCAGGGAAGGAACTTCCCGCTCTTCTTCAGTGCCGTTATGGCCGCATTCTCGAGACCGCCGCAGCAGGGAACTTCCATTCTCAGTACTGTTACCGACTTTATGTCATTATTGGAGATGATGGCTTCAAGCTTTTCGCTGTAGTCGACGCTGTCGAGCTTCGGGCATCCGATAATCGTCACTTTGCCCTTCATGAAGTCCTCATGGATTGACGCGTAGGCATAAGCCGTGCAGTCAGCTGCAATGAGGAGCTTTGCTCCGTTGAAGTAGGGTGCGTTCACAGGAACGAGCTTGATCTGGCATGGCCACTGTGCGAGCTGACTTTCTCTCTTTGCCTCAGGTGTAGCTACCTCTTCTTTTTTATCTGTTTCTGCCATCTTTCTGAGATTCCTCATCTGGCTTCCAGGGCATCCCTGATAGTGGGGCCTTTCTCCTGATGCGGCAGCCTTCTGCTTCTTGTTCTCCTCGACAGCCTTCTCGTCATAGGCGAGAGTATCTTTCTCGGTGAATGTTATAGCTCCCGTCGGGCAGTGAGGAAGACAGTCTCCCATGCCGTCGCAGTAGTCGTCCCTCATCAGCTTTGCCTTGCCGTTGACGATGGCGATTGCGCCCTCGTGACATGCGTCAGCGCAGAGGCCGCAGCCTGTGCATTTCTCTTCGTCGATGTTGATGATTCTTCTCTTCATGGTATTCCTCTTTATGTTGTAGTATCTTGTCTTTACGGAAGCAGAATAGAATAATAGGGGGAAGGAGTATGTGGTTATAACCACGAAAATATGCGATTTATGGTAATAGCTTCACCTGTATTCAAAGGAATAGATTCCTCCTCTCTCGATGAGTTCGTCTCGATTCGTGCTCTAAGGACAAAGGCCTTCATCAGAGGTGAAACCATCCTCCATTCGGGAGATACTGCCGAAGAAATCGGAATAGTCCAGAGCGGAACCATTCTCATCGAGAACATAGATCCATGGGGAAACAGAAGCATCCTGTCATCTGTCTCCCCGGGCCAGGTCTTTGCCGAGTCCTACGCGCTATCCTCCGAGCCGTTGATGGTTGATGCCGTTGCCAGTGAAGACTCAGTCATAATCTTCATAAACATAAAAAGACTTCTCAATCCGACCAACAGTACAAAACCCTGGTACGGTACACTGATGAACAATCTTCTCTCCATCACGGCAAGGAAGAACATGATGCTCTCCTTACGTATATTCTGCACGACGCCGAAGACAATACGCGAGCGTCTTCTTACATACCTTACCGGCCTCTATGTCAGAAGCGGCTCAAAGACCTTCCTTGTTCCCTTCGACAGGGAGCAGATGGCCTCCTACCTCAACGTCGAGCGTACGGCACTCTCGAAGGAGCTTGGTAAGATGAGGAGAGACGGTCTTATCGAATGGAAGAAGAACCGCTTCACTCTTCTTGTCGATGCATAACATGTTTAAGAGCTTTACACATAATGAGATAAACATATTATGTTGTGTTTCTAACAATATGGTGTTTAAGAGGATTCCAAAAGGAGCACAATGCTAATT
>CAZGNN010000304.1:0-2270 GCA_964527335.1 uncultured Spirochaetaceae bacterium
CAATAAAAATGCTCCCATCGGGAGCTAGAACGGAAGGAGAGGGATTCGAACCCCCGGTGAGTTGCCCCACGGCTGCTTTCAAGGCAGCTACCATCGACCTCTCGGACATCCTTCCAATAAGATACAAATGGGATTTTAGGTAATTGCCTCACCCTTGTCAAGCTGAATGCGGCCTTGTCCCCAATCTCCTATTTCTTTCGTGAATGAACCGATAGATGCTGTCGGGATACTTCCTTTTATCCTGACGGCAGTATCGAACTCTTCGGTGAGGGAGGTGCAGAGGTACTTCGTGAGTACCTGCTTTATCGGGGTATAGAGATCGTACTGCAGTGTAAGGCGGAAGGATGTGTAGTCCACGAGCTCTTCGGTCTCCACTGTTTTCAGTACTTCCTTGACGGAGTCTCCGTAGGCCTTCACAAGGCCTCCGGTTCCGAGGAGCGTTCCTCCGAAGTAGCGGATTATGCATACGCAGATATTCGTGATCCCGCTTCCCTTGAGAACTTCCAGTGCAGGGCGACCGGCCGTGTTCTTGGGCTCCCTGTCGTCAGAGGAGGAGTAGAGTGTGCCGCTTTTTCCGACGACGGCTGCGTGCACGACGTGCGTGGCGTCGCTGTACTCCGCTTTTGTCTCGTTCACTCTTTCCCGCACTTCCTCGAGTGTCGTGACGGGAGACGCAACGGCGATGAAGCGTGAGCGCTTCACGACGATTTCCGCCTTGGCTTTTCCTTTAAGTCTCTTCACGTCTCTCTCCCTTCCACCTGTGCGAGAAGATGTTGTCTTCCTCTGTCTCTGAAGTGATGAGTGAAGCCATTCTCGTGAGGAGTGTGTTCTCCTCATCTGTCAGTTCCACTCCCGTCCACTCGAGCTGCTTCTCTTTTGATATTCCCCTTATCACCGCATAGGGATTCTGATTATACACCCAGGAGAGGGCTATGTCTGTTCTTGTGGCCTTCCTTTTCTCTGCCGCTTCATCAAGGATTCTGTAAAGCTCCTCGAGGTGTGATGACGATGAGAACTTCAGTGATGAGAGCATCGGCTTCGGGGAGGAGAGTATCCCCATGCCGAGCGGAGCGTAGGCAAGGGTCCTGATATCGAGCTTCCTCTCTTCCTCCCAGTCCCTGTTCCATACAAGGGAGAGGGGACGTTCGTGGTACGATAGCGGAAAATCTGCCGATGTCTTTCTGAGTAGGGTAAGGGGAAAGTTGCTCACTCCTATCTCCCTGGCCTTTCCTTCATCCTTCATTCTCTCGAGTGTCTTCAGTGTGCTGTAGAGATTTCCTTCGTCTGCCGGCCAGTGTATGAGGAGGATGTCGAAGTAGGAGGTGTGGAGTCTTCTGAGGGCCGCATCGGCCTTTCTCTCGAATGTGGGGACGGGCATTATCTTCTCGATAATCTGCCACTCATCCCTTTCTGCATTGAGCTCCCTCAGTGCCGAGTAGAGTATTGTGTCTGCGTCGGTGTAGGAATACGCGGAGTCGAATGTACGGATACCTTTCTTCCAGGCACTCTTAATTATTCTCTTCGATTCGACGGGGGAGAGACGGTTGTGGAACCGTCCTTCCCCTGTGTTCCAGAGGCCGAGGGCCTCACTCGTCTTCGTCTTCACTTTCTCTTTCCGGGAGCTCCTCTATTCTGCTGTCGACAAGCTTCCTGTCATCGAAGATGAAGTAGCCGTTGAATCTCTTACCCTCTAAGAGGAGCGGGAACCAGAGCCTGTCATCCTCCCACATGTTGGAGTAATCCAGTTCTGATATCTTAGCCCAGAAGGGCTTCGTCTCATCGCATTCGTCGATGAGAGTTCCCGAGTACGTATGTGTCGTGAACACATAGCCGATCATCCTTGTACCGTCCCTGAACTGGAAGTAGAGGGTTCCCATATCAACTAGGTCGGCAACGTCGAGGCCGGTTTCCTCCTTGGTCTCCCTTATTGCGGCTTCAGTCTTCGTCTCCTCGAGTTCTATGTGACCTCCCGGTCCGTTGTAGTAACCGTCTCCCATTCCTCTCTTCTTTAGAATGAGGAGAATGTTGTCTCCGTCGATTACATACGTCAGTACACATCTCTCCGTCGGTTCCCACATATCCCAATCAATGTCGGTGGTCTTTTCGGCCTTGATGCATTCCTCGTTGAACTTGTCCTCGAGGTATGTCGGACTCTTCTTTTTCTCCTCTTCCTCCTTTTTTGTCTTCTCTTCCGGGTGAAGTTCATAGTAGCAGTCATCGCAGAGATTCTCATCCCTTCCGAAGACTGCGTCCCAGCTCATCTTCTGGTG
>CAZGNN010000305.1:0-2269 GCA_964527335.1 uncultured Spirochaetaceae bacterium
TGTATAGATATGCACTTTTCATGCATATTGAAATTTTCTATACTCCACTCCATAGGAGAAACTCCATGAAGAAAATCATTGCTTTGATGCTTATCGCATTCACACTCATATCGCTTTCCGCTTCAGGCGCAAAGGAAAGCTCCTCAGTCGACAATTCATTGAAGAATGTCCAGGAGAAGGGAAAGTTCGTACTCGGACTCGATGATTCCTTCCCTCCCATGGGATACAGGGATGAGGACGGCGAAATCGTCGGTTTCGATATAGATACCGCTAAGGAAGTATGTTCCCGCCTCGGAGTCGAACTCGTATGCCAGCCGATAGACTGGGCGGCTAAGGAGCAGGAGCTGCAGACAGGCAATATCGACTGCATCTGGAACGGATTCACAATCACACCCGAGAGACTCGAGGCAATGACGTTCTCAGACCCTTACGTCGACAATGCGCAGGTTGCAGTCGTGAAGATTTCATCCGGCTACGAAACACTTTCCGACCTCAAGGGAAAGACAATCGGCGTACAGGCAGGTTCTTCTGCAGAGGATGCCATTGAAGATACGGAAGGCTTCAAGGAGAGCATAAAGGAGGTTGTCGAGTTCAAGGACAATCTCACGGCCCTGATGGACCTTGAAATCGGGGGCGTCGACGCCGTGATCATGGACCTCCTTGTCGCCAACGACAACATCGCACGCTCGGGCAAGGGAATCTTCAAGGTTCTCGACGAAGGCCTCTCGAACGAAGAATACGGAATCGGCTTCAGAAAGGGTGACATCGCCCTCAGAGATGCCGTACAGAGTGCCCTCAACGACATGGCTGAGGACGGAACACTGGCTGAAATCGCCATAAAGTGGTTCGGTGCAGACATAACGGTCGTGGGTAAATAAGGATGGGAAAACTACTGCTGCAGCTGTCGGAGGGAATGGTAGTATCACTCAAGGTATTCGTTCTCACGCTTGTCTTCTCTCTTCCCCTGGGCTTTGTCGTATGCAGGGGAAAGATGAGCCGTTTCAAGCCCCTTTCATTCATCGTGGATCTCTATATCCAGATAATGAGAGGGACCCCTCTCATACTGCAGCTGATCTTCTTCTACTTCGCACCCTATTATCTCTTCGGCTTCTCGTTCCAGCGCTTCACCGCGGCCATAATCGCCTTCACGATAAACTACAGTGCATATTTTGCCGAAATCTACCGCTCCGGACTCCAGGCGGTAGATAAGGGACAGTATGAAGCGAGCAGGGTGCTGGGGTTCACGAAAAGCCACACATTCTTCCACATAATACTGCCGCAGGTCATGAAGACCGTCATGCCGTCTCTCGGTAACGAAGTCATAACGCTTGTCAAGGATACGGCACTTGCGTCCACAATCGGCGTCATCGAACTCTTCAGGGTTGCACAGACATCATCATCGAGAATCTTCTCGACGATGCCCATTTTCATTGCCGGAGTCTTCTATTTCATAATGAACTACATCGTCTCGAAGGCCTTCGCCCTCATCGAGAGGAAACTTGACTACTACAATTGAGGAGGGAGACATGGACGGGATGATAAAGGCGGAAAACATACGTAAGAGCTTCGCAGCCAGCGAGGTCCTGAAGGATATCTCATTCACACTCGAGAAGGGTAATGTCCTTTCCATCATAGGTCCTTCGGGCTCTGGAAAGTCGACACTCCTGCGTATCATCACGCAGCTCGAGACGGCAGACGGCGGCTCCCTCTCTATCGGAGGCGAGAGCCTCTTCGAGGACAGAAACGGTGTTGCCGTATATAAGAAGGAAAAGGAGAGACGCCGCATAGCACTCAGAACCGGACTCGTCTTCCAGAACTTCAATCTCTTTCCACATTTCTCTGTATTGAGAAACGTGACGGAAGCCGAAAGAGCCGTCCTCAGGATGGATAAGGCCGAAGCCGAGGAAAAGGCTATGAAGCTTCTCAGGCGCATGGGCCTCGAAGATAAGGCAAAGGCATATCCTTCGGAACTCTCAGGCGGCCAGAAGCAGAGAGTCAGCATAGCACGTGCCCTTGCACTGGACCCGGAAGTGCTCTTCTTCGATGAGCCGACATCCGCACTCGACCCCGAGCTCACACGCGAGATACTCCGCGTCATAAAGGACCTTGCCGAAGACAGGATGACGATGGTCGTCGTCACCCACGAGATGAACTTCGCGAGGGGAATATCGGACTGGTCAATCTTCATGGACAAGGGCGTCATAGTCGAAGAGGGAAAGCCCGAGCAGCTCTTCCTTTCCCCCGAAAAGGAAAGAACGAGGAAGTTCCT
>CAZGNN010000306.1:0-2266 GCA_964527335.1 uncultured Spirochaetaceae bacterium
AAAGTGTCTGGACACTGTCTGGACACTTTTGGACGTTTCACTGGACACTTTTTAAGATTGGTTTTCCAACATAGTATTAATCAGAGAAGCGATTAGATTCTGATTTTCCGGACTCAGTTTCTCTATTAACTCGTTTAACTTTCCAACATTGACTCCGGACTTGACTTTCCCCTCTCCCGTCTTGATGTATTCTACGTTTATTCCCTTCTCTTCCAGAGCCTTTAATTTTGCCGGATTGATCGGGCGCTCGTCTCTCTCCATCTTTCCGAGCTGACTGAGCGAAAGCCCCAGGAGAGCCGCAAATTCCTTCTGGTCGAGGTTCAGATAGTTACGGGCTTCAAATAGCCTCTGACCTGCTCCATAGATTAAGTTGCTTACTGTAGGCATCTTTATGTCTCCTTATGTATTGATAGGTATATTATATATACCATCCCTTAAAAAAGACAAGTCTAAATTCCTTTTTGTGCCTTTTTGTAAATTAATAGTAAAAGCCTTATATGTGCCTTTTGTTACTTATTTTTCATAAAAAGGCGTTTTTTCACTTGCAAAAGGCGTACAAAAGGCGTATTCTCGAAAACGTAAGGAGGCTCAAATGACTAAGAGCGAATTTGAAGAAAAGTTCTCTAAGCTGTCGATTGAACAGCAGAGAATTATCGGTTCTCTCGTTTGCGACATGGTCGCTGAGGGAGAAGGGAATAAGGACTGGATATCAGTAAAGACCGCTTCCGAGATGCTCGGACTGAGCAAGATGACAATCCGCCGGAAGATTGAGGAAGGTGTCATCCGCTCGAAGAATCTCGGAAAGAGAAAAACACTCGTGGCTCTCGCTGATATCGATGCGCTGAGACGGGCACAGTTGGGGTTGTAGATGGAAATAAAAAGCACAAGCAACCTCGCATTAATTGAAGGTGTCAAGGTCTGTCTCTATGGTGATGCAGGTGCGGGGAAGACTTACCAGATATCCACTCTGGAAAGGCCTCTCGTCATCGCCGCTGAAAAAGGTCTCTTAACTATTCAGCACTACG
Source organism: uncultured Spirochaetaceae bacterium (assembly GCA_964527335.1). Classification (GTDB taxonomy): domain Bacteria; phylum Spirochaetota; class Spirochaetia; order Sphaerochaetales; family Sphaerochaetaceae; genus Ornithospirochaeta. Next base: position 1,026 of record CAZGNN010000306.1, read on the forward strand.
ATATCCCCTACCTTCAGATAGACACCAGAGCTGACTGGATTGAAGCAAAGAAAGTTATCCTCGACAACCGTACGAACTTCCGAACGATTGTAATGGATTCCATGACAGCGTTCGCAAATATGCAGCTCAAGGAAATCACGGAAGAAATGAAACAGCAGAAGAACAAGAGTGAGAAACAACTCGGATGGGATATCTACGGAGAGCTCCGAAGAGTTCTGGATGAAGCCATCGAGTTCTTTCACTGTCTTCATGGTATGGATTCTGTCTTAATCTTCCTTTCGGAAAGAATCACGGACACGGATAGCGGCAGAACGTCTTACGTTCCCTCCGCGGGTTCAGATTCCTACTCTCTCGAGCTTGCGGCAAAGTTCGATGAAGTTCTCGCTCTGAGAACGAAGGAAGACAATGGTGTTTTCTATCGCTTCATTCAGACACGAGACGGAGATAACTACAGAGCGAAAGACAGGAGCATGACTCTTTCGCCGACAGAATATCTGACTGGCAGCGGGCCAGACGGCTCTACGACCGTTTACAACACACTCGGAAATCTCATTCAGCGAATGAGGAATACAGCATATTAAGGAGGCGCTTATGGGAAAGAAAGCTGAATCCATAAGAGTAATCGACAATGAATTCCCCCGACTCGTGGAGGAATATCTCAAACAGGAAAGCGCAGAACGTGAGGCTAAAGATCTCAAGCAGAAGGCAAGAACGGGAATCTGCGAGTATGCCGATGTCAAGGATAACTACAAGGGAACCATGCACATTACGTCAGCGACCTACGACGTAACAGCAACGTTCAGTCTGTCCGAGACAATCGACACGGACAAGGTTCTCGCTATCTGCACAGAGCACAAGCTCGACCCGGTGAAATTCTTCAATGTGAAGTTCACTACGACAGTCGAAAAATCGAAAGAAGAGGGATTCGCACTCTTCACAGACGCAATCACAACGAAACCTGCAAGCCCTCAGATTAAGGTTAAGGTTTTAGAGGAGAAATAAGAAATGGCAGAAATCGTATGTTTTGGTTATGACGAAATCCAGACATCAAGCATCACCCCCGAAGGGGACTACGATGTTATCATCTCGAACGCAACAGGCAAGCCCGACGGAAACGGCAAGATGCGTGTTTACTACACGGCCCGTGTGACAAAGGCTTACGACCAGAAGAACGCCGGAGTTGTCGGGTTCAACATCAACGGACAGCCTCAGATCAGAATGGCCGGAGACGAAGAGTGGAA
>CAZGNN010000307.1:0-2266 GCA_964527335.1 uncultured Spirochaetaceae bacterium
TCTTCACGCCGTGGCTCTTCATGGTACTCTCGCCTTTCCTTGCCATACAATTCACTTCCCGGTAATCAGTTACTTCATTTTCTCTGTCCTGCTGTTTTCCTTATAACATGCCATACTCTATCTGTAAAGTTGTGAAAGCTGAGAAAAATCCTGGGACTGATATCATTATGCTATGTGCTCCGGACAAAGCCGTAATGATGAGGCGCAGAAACTGTCATCAATATTATCAAAGCGGAATATTTCAAACATATCATTTTCTTGTAACCTAAAGTCTTACATAATCCGTATGAAAATATTTTGTTTTTCTCTATTGCACTTTTTCCCCGTCTCCTATATTTTTGTCCAAAAGGCAATGGCGTCTGATAAGGGAGACTCTCTCTCCCCTATCGGGCGCTTTTTTCTTTTTCCGGAGGCGTCATGGACTATTTTCAGAACAGCAGCTTCCCTCTTGAAGGGGACGTAAGAATACCCTCGGGCTGTGCAATATCGGCAGCGTTCTCGCGGCACGGCAGGCTTTTCACGGGAGAAGCCATGATAACATCCATCAGGACGATGCACGAGAGATCCAACGGCCTCGGCGGTGGGTTCGCCGGCTACGGCATATATCCCGAATACAGGGATTACTATGCCTTCCACATCTTCTACGACGACAACAGCGCACGCGTCGAGACAGAGCGCTACCTCGACGAATATTTCGACATCGTCAACCTCTCGAAGATTCCGACAAGGAACAACAGGAACATCACGGATGTCCCACTGATGTGGCGCTACTTCGTCACACCGCTCCAGACAAAGCTCTCGCTATCCCAGATGGACGAGAAGGAATACACGGTAAGGGCGGTAGTACACGTGAACACCCACATAAAGGGTGCATACATATTCTCCTCTGGAAAGAACATGGGCGTCTTCAAGGCCGTTGGGTACCCCGAGGACGTCGGCTCCTTCTTCAGGCTCGAAGAATATGAGGGATACTCCTGGACAGTGCACGGACGCTATCCGACGAATACTCCGGGCTGGTGGGGAGGAGCCCACCCGTTCGCCCTGCTCGACGTTTCGGTCGTCCACAACGGCGAGATATCGAGTTACGATGCGAACAGACGTGCAATAGAGATGCACGGCTACCGCTGCACGCTCCAGACAGATACCGAGGTCATCACATACATCATCGACTACCTTACACGTGTCCAGGGACTCTCGATGGAGGAGACGGCCCATGTGATAGCCGCTCCCTTCTGGACCACGATAGGGCGCATGAACGAGGAGGACAGGAAGGAATACACATTCCTGAGAAACACATTCTCTTCGCTGCTCATCACAGGCCCCTTCTCCATCATCGTCGGCTTCAGTGGAGGACTCATGGCACTCAATGACCGTCTCAAGCTCCGAAGCCTTGTCGCTGCCGAGAAGGACGACATGGTCTACTTCGCAAGCGAAGAGGCCGCCATCAGGATAATCGAGCCGTCTCCCGACAGGATCTGGCATCCGAAGGGAGGAGAGGCAGTAGTCGTCACCCTTGACAGGAAGGAGATGTAGAGATGCAGGGACTTGATTATATCGCACCGGAATTTGAAATCGTCAGGGACAACGGGAAATGCACACGCTGCCGTCTCTGCGAGAGGGAATGTGCAAACGGAGTGCACCGCTATGACGAAGAGAGGAAGATAATGACGAGCGACGACTCGAAGTGCGTAAGCTGCTCGCGCTGCGCCGCTTTCTGTCCCGTCCATGCCATAAAGATAAGAAAGGCGGAGAGCCCATTCAGGGCCAACAGCAACTGGAGTGACTGTACAATCACGAACATATACCGTCAGGCACAGACGGGAGGTGTGCTTCTTGCCTCCATGGGAACGCCGAAGAAGTACCCCGTCTACTGGGACAGGATACTCATCAATGCCTCGCAGGTGACGAATCCTTCGATAGACCCTCTCCGGGAACCGATGGAGACGAAGGTGTTTCTCGGGAGCAAGAGAGAAAGGATAACAAGGGATGAGAGAGGAAGGATAATTCCGGAGGAGACACCCCACCTGACGCTGAGCACTCCAATCATGTTCTCCGCCATGAGCTACGGCTCGATAAGCTACAATGCCCACAAGGCCCTCGCCATGGCGGCAACGGAGCTCGGAACCTTCTACAACACCGGAGAGGGAGGTCTCCACGAGGACTTCTACGTCTACGGGGAGAACACAATCGTGCAGGTTGCCTCGGGCCGCTTCGGCGTCATGCCGGAGTTCCTCAATGCCGGAAAAGCGCTTGAAATCAAGATGGG
>CAZGNN010000308.1:0-2262 GCA_964527335.1 uncultured Spirochaetaceae bacterium
GACCCGGAGGAGACCAACCAGAATTTCTTCCGTCTCATCAAAAAATAACATTACCCGATATTGTTGTTTCATGCCCCGTTCTGATAAAATCCGGACGGGGTTTTACATGAACACAAAGTTACCTTCTGTCTATTCATCATTCTCATCAGATTTCGTTTCGCCTCTCTTTCCCTCGAAGGGGGAGAGTGTATCACTTTCGGTATGTTTTTCATCGAAGCCGGAGAGCGTGCTATTGAAGTACGACAGCTCCACAGGACTTGTATTCATGAAGGAGATGAAGGAGAACGGGACCTTCAACGGCTGTGTGAAGTACACGGCTTCCACCAAGACAAGTCTAGACGACTCCCTCTTCCATTACTATTTCGTCTTCTTCGTGGATGGCGCAAGCTATTACTATTCGAAGAGCGGTGTCACACGTTACATTCCCTCGGTTCCCGAACGCTTCTCCCTGATAAAGTGTGACGGTGCTCCCTCCTTCATCGCATCCTCCACCTGCTACCAGATATTCCCCGACAGGTTCTGTAACGGAGATAAGACAGTAGGAGCAAGGAAAGGGGAGTACGAGTTCGACGGCGGAGTTGTCACGACTCCTGAATGGACCGACACTCCGAAGACCTGGAACGAATCGAGATGCTGTGATTTCTACAACGGAGACCTTAAGGGTATTGAAGATAAGGTCGATTACCTCAGGGAACTCGGTATTGATCTCATATACATCAACCCGATATTCTCCTCAGAGTCCGTCCACCGTTATGATACTGTAGACTTCTTGAGAATTGACCCCAAGCTCGGCGGAGACGAAGCGCTGGCGCACCTCGTGGACACCATGCACAGAAACGGCATCAGGGTCGTTCTCGACATATCGATAAACCACACGGGCCTCAACGGCGTGTGGCTGAAGAAGGCCCTCGAGGATCCGTCGTCAGACGAACACGACTTCTACTACTTCAATCCAGACGGCTCGGTATGCTGCTGGCAGGACGTGAAGACTCTCCCGCAGCTGAGGTATTCTTCCGAGAAGCTCAGACAGAGGATGTACCGCGGTGAGAACTCCGTGATGAAGAAATACCTGAGGCCTCCGTTCGATATCGACGGGTGGAGACTCGATGTCGCACCCGAAGTCGGACGAAGAGGAGCCGAGCAGCTCTGCGAGAATATCTGGAGAGACGTCAGCAGGGAACTGAGGAAAGTGAAGAAGGACCTCTACCTTGTGGGAGAGGACTGGGATGACAGCACACTCTTTCTCCAGGGTGACATGTGGAACGCAACGATGAACTACTACGGTTCCGGCCGTCCCCTAAGGGGATGGATGGGGGAGATGGACCGCTTCTTAGGGGAAAGGAGTGGCTTCAATCCCCAGACTGACAAACCTCTCACGGGAGAGGAGCTCTGCGCTTTCTTCCGCTCTGCCGTCAACTCCGTCCCCGGACAGACCCCGTACATGCAGATGAATCTCTTCGATTCCCACGACACACCGCGTCTCCATAACCACTCTGAGATTTTCGACAGGGATATCTACAAGGGAGTGCAGCTGGCACTCTATATGCTCCCCGGCATGCCGAACACCTACTACGGTGACGAGATACTCCTCAATGGAAAAACTGACAGCGCCGAGAGTGCCCGCTACCCGATGGAGTGGAGAGTGGACCATCAGGATAAGGACATGCTCTCCTGGATGAAGGCACTCGGGAACGTGAGGAAGGACAAGAGACTAGCGTATGCTGCAGCTTCGTTCATTCCGCTTGACGACGAGGCCGCGGCCATCGTCAGAGTGACGGAGGGTAAGGCATACTGCGCCGTCATCAACAGGGGAAAGGAAAGAAAGCTCACGCTAGACCTCACGTTCCTTCCGGAGAAGAAGGCGGATGTTATTCTCGGAGAAGGCATGGCTGAAATCAGGGACGGAGAGCTTGTGATAGAGGTAAAAGAGCACTGCTCGCTTCTGATTTCACTTGTGTAACGGGGAAAACTCGGTCATCATCATTGAGAGGAAGGATAATATGAAGAAACTTACAGTTCTATCACTCATACTTTTCACGGCGGTAACGCTCTTCGCTTCGTTCTCTGCGTCCGTCAGCGACAGCTATTTCTATAACGAGAACGACTACCAGAAGGATTACGACTATCTTCTGAAGTGTCTTGATGAAAGCACGGACAACAGCGAGAAGGCCGATATTCTCTGGCGTCTCAGCCGCACTAAGCTGACTCTTGTCGACGAGAACAAGGAGAACATGACGAAGGAAGAGAAGCTTGCGGGCTACG
>CAZGNN010000309.1:0-2261 GCA_964527335.1 uncultured Spirochaetaceae bacterium
TTATGATATTCATTGACAAAATGAAGAATCTAAGAATCTATAAGACTCAATTATATCTTCCTAAATTGTCTGATAATAAGAAGAAAAATTCAACTATTATGTTGCTTTCTCCCAATTATGCAGCATCAAAGAAATTAATGAGTCATAATTTATTTATAAATAAATTAAGATATTCTTCATATTATATTGAAAAAGATTTATCATATTATATTAATGATAAATTTATTAAAGATGTAGATATAGATTTAAATGAAGTAGAAGAGAATTACTCATATCAGTCATTAAATGAGATAACTACTGAAGAAAGAAATAAATTGCCTGATTCTGCATTTGGTATTCCTAGTAAAAGGAAATATCCTCTTGATACAGAAGCAAGGGTAAGATCAGCAATAAAATTCTTTAATTATTGCGATACTGATGACGAAAAAGAATTAGCATCTAATATTATTAAAGCTATGAAAAAATTTAATATTATGGATGTTAATGTAAGTGAAAAGAACAGATTTTCTAAATATTATACTTCTCCTAAGAATGAAGCAACTGGATTAGATAAGGCTCATATATATATGAATCAATGTGAGTATTATTATCAGATGTGGAAATTTGGTACTATAACTGAAAAAGTAGCAAGAGAAAAGATATTTCAGATAAGAAATAACTATTTAGCTAATAATGAAGGAGATACTCCTGATACTATTCCTTCAGTAGAAGAATATTATGCTAATAAAGGATCATTAGTTAAAGAAGATACCTATAGTACATCTAAATTCTTAACTGAAATTAATGAGAATACTTTAAATTTAGGAGATAAAGTAATGATGTTTAATGAGGATGCAAAATTTGATCCTCAATTAAAAAGAATGCTTTATAGAAGTAGATTAAAGAGAAGAAATGATGTTATAGCATTATATGATACAGTACAAAAAGATCTTCCTTTTATTAAATATTGCTATGCTGATTTAAAGAAATATATAAATAAGAATTTATTTATTGATTTATATTTCTACAATAATTCATTCTTTGAGAATAATACATGGTTTCAAATGAGAGGATTTAATCTTTATTATGATTTTATGCAAAGATTAATCAATGATACTAAGTATAAATCTAATGGATATAATTATAATACTATATTTATTCCTGTAAATGAATGGGATAGATATAAAGATGCATCTGTATGGAATTATAGAAAGAATATAAATCCTATAAGCATTATTTATCAATTAATGTTTACTGCTTCATCAGATAAAATTCATAAATTAGTAGGAGACACTAACTTAATATTTGTTAGTAATAATTCATATTTTAAATTAAATCTTAAAGAGATTGAAGTTAAAGAAATGAAACAGATGGCAATAAGATTTAAAAATTTTATTGTTAAAATGTGTACTACTGAAGAATTTGAAGCTGATGAAATAGATACATCAGCTGATAATGTAGATTCTCCTGAAGTTATAAGAGCTAAAGTAGTTGATAATATTGATATAAATAAAGGTATTGATATTACACCTCAATTAGCAGTAATTGATAAGAATAAAAAAGAAAAAATAAAGAATCCCGATAAACCAATTACTAAAACTAATCAGGCATCTAAAGCTAAGAAAGAGGATGAAATTGGCCAAAAGATAATTAATAAATTAGAAGATAAACCTTCTTCTATAGATAAATTATCTGTTTCTAATACTAATGTAATTCTAAAGAAAGCTTCATTAAATAATAAGAAAATGAAGTTAGCTCAAAAGATAGATAGAGCTACTGTAAATGCTAAAACAGAAGATGATGTATATGATAATCTTGAATATGAAGAGACTGAACAAGATACAGAATCTTTAGTATCTTTATTACAAGATATACAAACATCTGGGGATGATTCTGTAGATCTTACTGCTGGTAGAGCTGCAAGAATGACGGAGTTAGACCAGAAATTATTAAATACAGAAATCAAAGGTAAATCTATTAAAGATATTATAGAAGAGCCTGAACCTGAATCTATAAAGACTACATTAGATATAGCAGATCCTTTTAATAATTGGAAAGATCTTACATATGCTAATTTTGATAAGAATTATGATATAGACAAGGATATACTTGAATGTATTAGGCATTTATCTACAGTTTCTAGACCTTTATCTATAAGAGAAATATCAGTAGAAAATACTTCTACATCTGAAGATAGAGTTGAAACTTATTCAGTATCATTAGAAGATTATAGAGGCAAAAGATATAACTTTAAATTAGATATTCCTATAATGGTAGATAAT
>CAZGNN010000310.1:0-2258 GCA_964527335.1 uncultured Spirochaetaceae bacterium
ATACCTCTGACGTCGACTCTGATTTCCATTCTGCCTCTGTGGCCGCGGTAGATACCGCCGTCTGTCGGCTCTGTGGAGATGACGAATGCAATCTTCGATGCCGCATCCTCGGGGCCGTTGAAGTATTCGTTCACGATACTCTGCCAGCACATGCCGTCGCAGTCTTCTTCCTGTACCGATCCGACAACCATGATCTTATATCCTGCGGGGATGAGTCCGAGGTCCTTCATGATCTTTGTTCCGTATGTAGCGGAAGCCATGCCGCCTTCCTGGTCCGAGCCGCCGCGTCCGTAGATCTGAGTCTCGTTCTCCCAGCCCTTGTACGGATCATCTGTCCAGTTCTTGATGTTGCCGATACCGACCGTGTCGATGTGGCTGTCGATTGCGATGATCTTGTCCCCGTCGCCCATCCAGCCGATGACGTTGCCGAGCTTGTCGATTTCGACCTTGTCGTAACCGAGCTTCTCCATCTCTTCCTTGATGCGGTAAACAACACCTTTCTCTTCGCAGCTCTCAGACGGAATGGCGATCATATCTCTGAGGAACTTTGTCATTGCTGGGCCGTATGCTTCAGCAGCTTTTTTAATTGCAGCGTAATCCATAAAGGAACCTCCGTTAATTTCCATTTATAAAGGCATTCCTGCCTCATGTACTGTAATCTTAATAGGGAAAAATGGGTTTGTAAACAAAATTGTTGCGTTTTGTTGCAAAATTTAAAACACCGCCTGAAACATAATGACATCCGTCAGATCTACCTCACCGGATTATTCTCCATCGCTGTTGGAGACTTTCCAGCAACACGAAGCATCACTGCGAAGAAAATACGCAAGGCATATCGCGGAATCAAAGGCCACGGTCATCCGGCATATGTCTAATCCCTCAGACAGCCGATTGGCACAACATACACTCCGTCAGGCCTCAGATAGCCGTACTGTGTTCCCGTGACAACCAGTTTCAGGTCGGGAAGCCTGAGTTTCATATCGTTCTTTTCATTAAACGCCTTCACAAGTCTTTCTATTTCAAGAAGATGTTCGGCACCTTCGTCAATTTCCCTTCCTCCGAGCTTGAATTCCAGAAGAGCATACCTGCCGTCTTCAAGATGAAGTACACCATCAGCCTCAAGATCATAACGGTCATGATAATATGACATCTCACCTCTCATTGCAGATGAATAGACCCTCAGATCCCTTATACAGAGGCATTCGAATATGAAACCGAAGGTCTGAAGGTCGGTATTGAACAGTTTCGGAGAACCGCCGAGTGCGGCAACCGCTATGGACGGGTCAACGAATTCTCTCTTCAATCCACTCCTGATGGCAGTCTTGCTTCTTATGGCCGGACACCACGCCTCAAGGTCCTCTACTATGAAAAGCTCTTCAAGTACCCGCACATAGTCATCAAGCGTAGTATCTGTTACAGGAGACTTCGAACTGACATCGGCCTGTATTGCAGTGTTCTTTGCAAGAGTTGATACATTTCTAGCGTAAGAGTGAAGAATCCTTTTCATCGTATTCTTGTTTCGTCTTACATCATCAACCTTGAACATATCTTCCTCATAAATTTGAGAGAAATAGTCTTTCGCTATCTCAAGCTGAGCGTCCCTGTCATCAAGGAGTACACTGGAAGGCCATCCACCCCTGCATGCTGCAAAGATAAGATTCTCTATCGTAAGATTCGAAGAACATCCTCTTTCGAGCCTTTCCTCCCCGCTGAACAGCCTTGCAAGGGAAACGGTACCGCTCGATTCCCCTGACTCAAAAAGACTCAGCGGGTACATTTTCAGCTTCGAAATTCTGCCTGTTCCGGTATGGTATGTCTTCACTTTTTTGGAAGTTGACCCTGTAAGTATGAAATGTCCCCTGCCCGGGTTATGATCGCAGTATGAACGGACAGCATCCCAAATGGGCGGTGCATCCTGCCATTCATCAATAAGTCTCGGCTGTTCTCCATCAAGCAGTGCAGCAGGATTGATTTCTGCTGTTCTGATGAGCGCTTCCTTATTAGGGTCCTCCTGCAGCCGTATTATACTTTTTGCAACCTGCTCTGCAGTTGTTGTTTTTCCGCACCACTTCGGTCCAACGATATTTACGCATCCGAAAGCCCTCAGTTTCAGGTCAAGTTGTTTATCAGCAATTCGGCTTAGATAATTATCCATATTTCGTCCCTATATAACTATAGTATTTTATACTTCAAATAAAATCAATCTTTTTAATAAGTTATAAATATCTATTTGGCATTTTTGCGGTAAATCACTTGGC
>CAZGNN010000311.1:0-2247 GCA_964527335.1 uncultured Spirochaetaceae bacterium
AGACGGTCTACGACACGTCTTGCCTCCTGGGCATAGACGAGGTTCATGTCAATGTCGCGGCATGACGAGAAGGCATCGGTTATAGCCTTCTTCGTTATCTCGTGAAAGACCATTCTGTATACCGGGCACTTGGGCTTGAGTGTATTGTAGAGGTGCCAGGCGATGCTTTCTCCCTCACGGTCCTCATCGGATGCGAGCACAAGCTGCTCTGCACCCTTGAGAGCATTCTTCAGCTCCCCTATGAGCTTCTCCTTACCCTCGACGACTGTGTAGTCGAGCTTGAAGCCGTGGTCGACATCGATACCGTAGACACCGCCCTTCTTCGGATCCGGACTCGGATTGAGGTCAACGATGTGCCCCAGCGATGCCATCACCGTACAGCTCTTCGGCAGGTACCTGCTTATGGTCTTCGCCTTGGTCGGTGACTCGACTATTATCAATGTCTTCTTAGTGGGATCTGCAATCAAGATGCATCCTCCTTAATCAATACAGGAAAGAGTGAATTTGCCGTCACTTCCCTTCTGGACATTCTGGAAGAAGTTCCCCTTCGCGATGTCCTGGTCGGCGTCCATTGAGAAAGTTAATTGCTTGTTGCCGTTTTCGTCAAGTGAAAAAGCGTACTCTATATCTATGGTGATATGTATGTTGAAGGCCGAAGCGACTATCTTCGTGACGATTCTGTCCTCGCTGACAATGCTTTCCCCCATCATCCACTTTCCGGGATTGACGATTGTCTTGTTCATTCTCTTGTTGTTGGTCCTGAAGGCCTCGGCTGCCGCACTGTCCTCGTTGTAGTCATGCCACGCCGTGAATCCTTCCTCATCGGGGGCGATGAGCGGGAATATGCGGTACTCGTTTCCCTCATATATTAAATAAAGGTTATAGAGGTAATCCTTATCGACACTCTCGACCCTTACCGTCAGTTCCTTGACCTTTCCCCAGTTGGACTTGTTCGTATTGTTTACCCACTGGTAGGTTCCGTCCCATGACGCGGAAAGATGGAATGCACACAGCATCATAAGGAGGGCAAGCACAGTTAATTTTCTCATCATCTCAATTCCCCTTTGAAAAACGAAGCTCAGTTTATCTATCACCTAGACGGAATAAAGTCTAGAGCCAAAGCCCGTACGGAGAAGTGAGGGTAACACAAAGAGTAAGGTATGAACAGCCTTAAAGCCGAAATAACCTTACATTCTTCGCATTTTTGTCAGAATAAACAGACATCACAAGTCATAATTGACTTCACTTTCACATCGTCCTGCCTTAAACTGAAAAACATGAGAAAGGTGATAATCCCCATTCTGATGCTTCTTGCACTCCTCACATCCTGTGTCGTCACAGAGTCCATCACAGCCGGAAGCGGCTTTGAGGGCACATCGAAGACCGACATAACGGTTGACCCGTTCTTCCTCTCGGTACTCGAGGACTTCTCCTCCTTCACATCCGGAGACGGCTACACTGTCATGGATGACGCAATGGTGGGCTTTGCAAGTGCCGTCAACTCATCATCTTCCGCAACAGATGTCAGACTTCTCTCCGACGGAGAGGGAAAGAGATACATAATCTCGTTCGACTACACATCGCTGGTGAATCTTCTGAAGGACCTCAACGGAGGAAAGGGAAACTCGCTCTTCACGATTACCTCCTCATCACTCTCCTTCAATCTCACCATGGACAACTACACAGAGCTCAAGGATGTGATTCCGTTCCTCAGCGACGAGAACTTCGAGGTCTACGGCCCCGAATACTCGAACGGCATGACGGAGGAGGAATACACGGACATGATCACATTCCTCCTCGGAGACGAGAGCCCCGAGGCCCTCCAAAGCAGCAGCGTATCGATTACGATAAAGGTCCCGGGAACTGTCGATAAGGTAACTGGAGCGGAGAAGACAGCATCCGACACTGCAGTCTACACATTCCCCGTCATAGACTTTCTTCTCCTCAACGAGCCCCTGTCGTTCTCCCTCTCCTGGAAGTAAGCCTGTATCCATATTCACGCCATGCCCCTCGTTCCGGAGAATGAGGGCTTTCATGCATACAAAAAGCCCCCGGGTAACCGGGAGCTCCAGAGTGTGTTCCGCAAATCTTCTGTTTTTGAGGGTAGCCGCCAGAAGAAACGACAGAGGACGGCAAATTGGAATGAGGCCGCTTCCCTCTCTCCTGCACCCGTAATGTGGCCGGGCGGGGAACACATGTCTATCAGACTTGGGCTTATTTCGAGTAGAACTCTACGACAAGCTGGTC
>CAZGNN010000312.1:0-2247 GCA_964527335.1 uncultured Spirochaetaceae bacterium
CGGCCGCAGTGGATGCAGACGCTCTCTTCGTCGATGTGCGCCTCCTTTTCGTCCATCGCGACGATGGCGGACGTGGCCTTGACGACGACGGTATCGAGTGAGGATACTGCCTTGCCCATCATCGGGCCTCCGTCTATGACCTTCGCAGGACTGGATTTGAAGCCTCCGCACTCTTTTATGCAGTAGTCGAAGCTCGTTCCGATCGGGACGATGATGTTCTTGGGTTCTGTGATTGCGGAGCCGTCGACGGAGACTGTCTTCTCGACAAGAGGCATACCGGTTTCGAAATACTGTGCCATCTTGCTCAGCGTCGTGACGTTCGTGATTATGACGCCGAGGGAGGCAAGTCTCTCTCCCGCCTTCACGACCTTTCCCGTCGCGTTCCAGAGAAGAACCTGCTTCGCGCCCTGCGGATAGACGCTCTCGAGAGGAAGAACCTTGACCGAAGGGTCATCCCTGAAGACTTCGGTGAGATGACTGATGGCTTCCATCTTGTTCTTCTCGATTCCTATCACGAATTCCTTCGGAGACGCGAACTTCTTCAGTATTGCGATTCCCTTCTTTATCCATTCGGCATCCTCGATCATCGTTCGGTTGTCAGCCGTGCAGTACGGCTCGCACTCCGCGCCGTTGATGAGAATGGTCTCTATTTTATTCTTTCTCAGTGCCTCCCACTTGCCGTGCAGAGGATATGCGGCGCCGCCGAGTCCCACTATGCCGGAATTGCAGCAGCCCGTGAGGAAATCGTCGAGCGTAGCAAGTCTGGGGATTATGAGAGACGGATCCTTCTCGCACTTTCCGTCACCTTTAATCGTGACTGACCTGTCACTCACGTCCGTTACCGTGCCGCTTATCGAGGCATGGACGGGAGAGGAGACTCTGCCCTCCCCGCACTTTGCAATTAGTGTTCCGATATATACATGGTCACCGGCCTTGACAACCGGTACTGCCGGAACTCCCGAATGCATCTTCATCGGAATCGTGACGGATTCGGGTGGAGTCACACGTACACTTGCCTTGTCTGCAGTTGACTTGCAGTGAGGAACGTGTACAGCAGATATCTTCTTCCTGAAAAGCATCTAGATGCCCTCCTCTATAAAGTTTCTATTCTATCAAGAGAGCTTTTATTCCGTCCGTGTATTTAACGCTGCCGTCAGGAAAGACCCAGACGACATCAACAGAGAGGGAAGAGGCAAGCTCATAAGCCTCATCATACGGCATCGTGAAGAGTGCCGTCGAAAGAGTATCCGCAAGGGCGGATGACGGTGTGACCACGGTCACGCTGTCATAATAAGAAGCGGGATAGAGCGTATCCTTATCGATGATGTGGGAGTATTTCACACCGTCGAGGGTGAAGTAGCGCTCGTAGCTTCCGCTCGTGACACAGCTCGTGTCGGAGAGGTTGAGAACGACGACGAATGAGGAATCGGGATCCTTCGGGTCCTTGACGCCGGTGCGCCATCCCGAGCCGTCGGGTTTTGTGCCGATTATCCTGATGTTGCCCCCGATGTTGAGTACGTAGCTGTCGCATCCTCTCGCCTTCAACACTTCTGCAGCCTTCTCGGTTGCGTATCCCTTGCCCACGGCCCCGACATCAATCGAGGCCTTATCGGAAAGGAGAGTTACGGTACCCTTCTCCTCGTCAATGAGAAGGAAATCGAATCCCGTATAGCGTGAGGCCTCCTCCAGGACTTCATCAGACGGAAGATAAGGCTCTTCGCTGTATCTTGCGTCATGCCAGAGGGAGAGAACGGAGCCCATCATCACATCCATCTCGCCTGTTGTGAGTGAGCACATCTCACGGCAGTAGATGAGGAACTCCAGTAAATCATCATCAACCTTCACTTCCACTCCGGGACTGGAGTTGATGGTGCAGAGATTGTTCATCCCCTCGTACTCATGGTAGATGTCGAAGAGCTGATGATAGCGCTGGAGCGTGTAGTATGCGGCATCTGCATTCTCCAGGAACTCCTCCTCACTGTCCCCCTTATATGAGTAGATATACGAGACAGTGTCGAAGAAATCGAAGTACGCCCTTCCCTGAGGCTTTACGGAAGAAGAGGAGGCAGACGCCGTCTCGCTCTTCCTGCAGCCCGGTAATAACACAAGTAAGCCGAGAAGCAGCACTGCTGCCCTCGGCATCAAATCGGTTCTGTTTCTCTTACTGAGCATTACGTGCGGCTTCCGAGATCACCTTCTTGAAGGATGTAATCTGGATGGAGCAGGATGCGAACAGTGTCTCGTCCG
>CAZGNN010000313.1:0-2220 GCA_964527335.1 uncultured Spirochaetaceae bacterium
CGCCCTGGAAATACATCGTGAAGACGATCATCAGGGTGAAGAACTTGATGAGCCTGGGGCCCTTTCTTGAAAGAACGTATGCCGCGATGATCGAGAGCGCGAGGTTGAGCGATGTGCCGACGATGACGACGAAGAGCGTGTTCATGTAGCCGGTGAGGATGCTCTTGTCCTGGAAGACCATCTTGTAGCTGTAGACGGAGAACTTCTCCGGATGCCAGTAGATGCCTGTATGCTTCATGACTTCGAACGGATCGGAGAAGGAAGCGAACACGATGCTCATGAGCGGGATGATTACCGCAAGCACGAGGAGAATCGTGATGAGTACGACGAATGCGTGGAAAATCTGTTCGCCTGTTGTATATTTGACTTTCATTTCCTTCCTCCTATCACCAGAGACCCGAGCCGGTGAGCTTGTTCGATATCTTGTTCGTTCCCCATACGAGGATGAACGATACGACGGAGTTGAACATACCGACGGCAGATGCGTACGAATAGTTCATGTTGAGAAGACCCTCTCTGTAGACGTATGTGTTGATGACATCCGCAACCTCGTATGTGAGCGAGTTGTACATGAGGATGATCTTCTCGTAGCCGACGTTGAACATCTTTCCTATCTGCAGGATGAGCATGATGACGATTGTCGGAAGAAGTGACGGCAGCGTGATTGACCAGAGCTGCCTCAGCTTCCCTGCCCCGTCTATCTTCGCGGCTTCATAGAGCTGTGCGTCGATTCCGAGGAGTGCCGCAAGGTAGATGATCGAGTTCCATCCCACGTTCTGCCAGATGTTGGAGATGATGTAGAGAGGAAGGAAGTACTTCGGTTCGTTGAGCATCGTCACGGGTTCGAATCCGAAATGGGAGAGGAACGTGGTGACGGCACCGGTGCGTGACGTGAGATCCATGAGGATGCTTGTCACGACGACAACAGATACGAAGTGCGGGATGTAAGTCACTGTCTGGACGAACTTGGAGTACTTCTTGCTTCTGAGCTCGCTGATGAAGATTGCGAGGAGAATAGGACACGGGAACGTGAATATGAGGTTCGTTACAGATATTCTTATCGTGTTCGACAGGGTTCTCTTGAAGTAATAGTCCTGGAAGAAGTTCTTGAAGTGCTTGAGGCCGACGAACTTCGAACCGAAGAAGCCGAGCCTGGGCTTGTAATCCTCGAATGCGATGATGAGACCGAACATCGAGCCGTACTGGAAGATGATGTAATAGATAAGTACCGGAATGAAGAGGAAGTAAAGGGTCTTATACTTTGACCAGTCCTTCTTCATCTTGAGGCCGAGGGGTATATCCTGTGATTTCTGCAGTTGATTTTTTTTCATACTGACCGCCTTTTTCGCTAAGTAGTATGACCTACTCTCAAAATAGAAAAAATTGACAAAATGAAAACTCGATGTGACAGAATTTTACGACAGATTTTGTCAATTTCGTGTTTTTCACAGCAACTTTTCGTTAATTTGCAAGAAATAACAGGCCCAGTGTTAAGAAAACCGCCGAAAATTAAATTCTGACAGAAAAACTTTACAGGTGTTTTTTCTTTCCGCGAGTGCAATAATCGGGTCATGTTCAAGAATCCTGTCATACCCGGCTTTGCTCCGGACCCCTCAGTCACATACTGGAACGGTTACTACTACCTCGTGAACTCGACTTTCGAGTATTTCCCCGGCGTCACCCTGTGGCGCAGTCCCGACCTCGTCAACTGGGACTATGTAAGCGGCGTCCTTTCGAGGCCCGAACAGCTCGACCTCTCCCAGGCCAACCCCAGCTCCGGGCTCTACGCGGCAACAATCCGCGTGAATGACAGGGGCCGCTTCTACGTCGTCACGACAAACAAGTACACCCTCGGGAACTTCGTCGTACATACCGATGATATAGAATCGGGTGAATGGTCGGATCCCGCATTCATAACGAAGGACGGAATCGACCCCTCCCTCACCTTCCTCCCCGACGGAAGATGTTTCTACTCATCGAACGGAAAGGCAGACGGCGTCAAGGGCATTGTCGGTGCATTCATCGATCCCGACACCGGTAAGCTCGAAGGAGACCTCAGGCTCCTCACAGCAGGATGCGGAGGCCCGTCCGTCGAAGGACCTCATATCTATTATAAGGACGGCTGGTACTACCTCATGGAGGCTGAAGGCGGTACTGAGTACGGCCACCACGAGGTTATACTGCGCTCGAGGGACATATTCGGCCCCTATGAACAGAACC
>CAZGNN010000314.1:0-2215 GCA_964527335.1 uncultured Spirochaetaceae bacterium
GCTCGTCCATGCAGCGGAAAATCGGATGCGGCATCAGCACCATTCCGGCTCCGCTACCGAAAGGTTCGTCATCGGTCTTTCTGTGCCGGCCTTCAGCCCATGAGCGGAAATTGACGATTGAATAGGAGATTATCCCCTTCTCCACTGCCCTCTTCATTATAGACGATGTAAAAAAAGGCTCCACCATTTCAGGAAAGAGCGTGAGAACGGTTATCTTCATCTATAATTCCAGGAGATCGGGGTTCAGGAGTTCCAGAGTATTCTCTGAAACGGAAACATTACTGACATAAACGGGAAGAAGAGGAACAAGATATTCCTTCTCGTTGTCACTTCGTCTGACGGAAAGCAGAAGCGACTGTGCACCGTCCATGGTGTATTCGACTCTGCCGACATTCTTTCCGCCGTACAGAACATCCATGCCGTAGAGATCGGCGACATAATATTCGCCCTTCTTGAGCGCGGGAGCGCATTCACGGGGAATGAGAATCAGGGCCTTTGAAAGGAATCTCGCCTTCTCCGGCGTCGGATACTCGGTGAATCTCATGAGGAAAAGCTGACCCTTCTTCTGCACAGAATCAATATGAAGAGTCAGCTCCTCTCCGTCCGGTAATCTTACCGTGCATACCGTGAGCTTTCCGAGGTGTGCATATTCATCCGAAAACGGATAGACACGCACGTAGCCCTCTGTACCGTGGGTTTTTCCTATGGTTGCGGTTGCAAGGAGAGGTGCTGCCATCAGTCAAGAATCTCCAGTGTGGCACGTCTGCCGTCACGTGTTGCAGAAGCTGACAGAATGGTTCTGATAGCCTTTGCTATGCGGCCCTGCTTGCCTATCACCTTACCGATGTCCTCGGGGGAGACGCGAAGCTCGAGGATGGTTGACTTCGCACCCTCAACTACGTTCACGCTCACTTCTTCAGGGACATCCACAAGGCTCTTGACCATGAATTCAACAAGTTCCTTTTCCATCTCGACTCCTCAGCAGAATTCAAGCCTGCTTTCTATCGAGTGTAATTCCCTTTGCGTTGAGAAGAGATTTGACTGTCGGTGATACGACTACGCCCTTTCCGATCCATGCTCTGACCTTGTCCTCGTTGATGGAGACCTGATCGGCTTCTTCAACCGGCTTGTAGGTTCCGACTTCATCGATTGTCTTTGAGGAAGCAGCGATTCTGCTGTCCTGGATAACGATTCTGTAGTAGGGTCTCTTCTTTGTACCCATTCTCTTGAGTCTCATTGTTGTGCTCACAGTTTTTCTCCTTATACTACTTGAAGGCTCACATTCCGAACTGCTTCATCATCTGAGCCTGTAATTTCTTGTTTCCGGCAAGCTTCTTCATCATGAGCTTGCTCTTCTCGAACTTCTTCAATAGCCTGTTGACTTCCGCGACGCTCGTACCCGATCCCTTCGCGATTCTCTTGCGCCTGGATGGGCCGATTATGCGGTAGTTCTGTCTCTCGAAGCGTGTCATGCTTCTGATTATGGCCTTCTCTACTTCGAGTTCCTTGAGGTTTATGTCGTCTTCGCTTATCTGTCCCTTTGCGCCGGGAATCATCTCGATGAGCTTGTCAACAGATCCCATCTTGTTCATGTTCTCGAGCTGCGAAAGGTAATCCTCGAGGTCGAAGGTGTTCTTCGCCATCTTGCTCTGGAGGCGTTCCGCTTCCTTCTGGTCGAAGGCTTCCTGTGCCTTCTCGACAAGCGACACGATGTCGCCCATACCGAGGATACGTGAAGCGATTCTCTCGGGTCTGAACTGTTCGAGGTCCTCCATCTTTTCGCCGGTACCGATGAACTTGATGGGCTTTCCGACAACGCTTCTGAGGGAAAGTGCGGCACCGCCGCGGGTGTCGGAATCGAACTTCGTGAGGATTACGCCCGTTATTCCGACCTTCTCGTCGAATTCCTTAGCGATGTCGACGGCACTCTGACCTGTCATCGCGTCGGCTACGAAGAGCTTCTCGTCAGGATTTGCGGCTTTGGCTATTCTCTGGATTTCCTCCATGAGGGCATCGTCGAGATGCATGCGGCCCGAGGTATCGACGATGAGGGTGTCATACATCTCCCTCTTCGCCTTGTCTATAGCCTTCGTGACGACTGTGACGGGATTCTTCTCTCCGGGAATCGTGAAGACGGGAACCCCTACCTTCTCGCCGAGAATGCAGAGCTGTTCGATGGCTGCCGGACGCACGAGGTCGGCTGCTACCATCATGA
>CAZGNN010000315.1:0-2207 GCA_964527335.1 uncultured Spirochaetaceae bacterium
GTCAGACACGGCGTGACTTACGAGGACGACAACCGTTGTGCGGAATCGGGGTAACGTCTCTGATAGAGCGAACCTTGAGTCCGAGAACGCCGAGTGTCCTGATGGCGCTTTCGCGTCCTACACCGGGTCCCTTAACGAAAACGTTAACTTCCCTGAGACCGAAGTCCATAGCCTTCTTGCCTGCTGTCTCGCATGTTGTCTGAGCAGCGTAGGGAGTAGACTTTTTAGCGCCCCTGAATCCGAGTCCGCCAGCTGATGCCCAGCTGAGTGCGTTTCCGGCAAGGTCAGTAAAAGTAATGATTGTATTGTTGAAAGTAGCCTGGACGTAAACATTGCCTTCCAGGACTGTCTTCTTAACCTTTTTCTTTGCAGTAGCCATATTACCTTACTTCCCCTTATTTCTTCTTTCCAGCGACAGTCTTCTTCTTGCCCTTTCTTGTGCGGGCATTGGTCTTGGTTCTCTGGCCTCTGACCGGAAGACTCTTTCTGTGGCGAAGGCCTCTGTAGCATCCGATATCCATCAGTCTCTTGATGTTGAGAGCGACTTCTGTTCTGAGATGTCCTTCGATTTTGTACTCTTCCTCGAGAACGTTTCTGAGTGTTGCGATCTCATCGGGTGAGAGTGTATTGATTCTTACATCTGGATTAATGTTTGTCTTCTGACAGATATCCATTGCGGACTTGTTTCCGATTCCGTAGATATATGTCAGAGCGATCTTGACTGCCTTGTTCGGTAAGTCAACACCTGCTATACGTGCCATCTTGGCCTCCTAATTATTTCTGTCTCTGCTTGTGCTTCGGGTTGTCGCATACGATGCGGACGACACCTGCACGTCTGATAACTTTACACTTGTCACAAATTGGTTTGACACTTGCTCTTACTTTCATAGTAAACAGCTCCTTTAGATTTTCTTCGACTTTCTTCTTCTTGATTCGACAAAGCCGTCGTGGTGGTGCATCTTCATCATACCGTCGAGCTGTCTCATTGTGTCGAGGTCAACGCCGACAAGGATGATCAGGGATGTTCCGCCGAACAGCATTGCAACTGAACTCGGAAGACCGAAAATCAACTGAACCAGAGTAGGAATCAGAGCGATGAAAGCGAGGAAGATTGCACCGGGGAGGACGATTCTGTTGAGAACCTTCGTGAGATACTCTTCGAGTTTCTCATTTCTGATTCCCGGGATGGAACCGCCGTTGTCTCTGATGTTCTTTGCCATCTCGATCGGGTTCAAGCTAATCTGGGTATAGAAAAATGCAAAGCCTATAATCAGCAGGGTGTAGATGATTAGATAAGGGGCCTTCTGCGGATCTAAGAAATTTGCTACTGCCTTCATCCAGCCAATATTCGTATTGCCCAGCATGAGGGGGATCTGCAAGAGTGTCGACGCGAAGATTACAGGAATAACGCCTGACGGGTTAATCTTGAACGGAATGTATGTGCTCTGGGAGCCGTACATCTTTCTTCCGACAACACGTTTTGCATATGTTACAGGAATCTTTCTTGTGCCCTGTTCTTCGTAAACAACAAGAGCGACAACAAAGAAGAACATTATGATAACTACTACAAGGGATATCCAGTTGATCGTACCGTTTGCGATACCGGTCACCATTGTATAGAAAGCATTAGGAATTCTTGCAACGATACCAGCGAAGATAAGAAGCGATATACCGTTACCGACACCGTAGTCAGTAATCTTCTCACCGATCCATACACAGAGCATGGAGCCTGTCGTACAGCTGATGATTGCAATCGGATAGAAGAGCCCTACCGGTACGGAAAGAGCCGCATCTCCCATCGACTGTGCATAAGCTGCAGCAGCGAGTGACTGGATTATACATACGACGACAGTTGCATAGCGGGTATACTGCTGAATCTTCTTTTGTCCCTGCGGGTCTTCAGCCAACTTCTTGAGTGACGGGACAACCAGCATCAGCAGCTGAAATATGATTTCAGTGCTGATGTATGGCATTACGCCCAACATGAATATCGAGAAATTGGAGAAGGCACCACCGGAGAAGAAGTTTAAGTATTCAGTGATGTTGGATGAACTTGCCCTGTAAGCATCATAGATGACGCTGGGGTTGATTCCGGGAATCGGGAGGTAAGCCCCGATTCTCGTAACAATCAGAAGACCGAATGTGATGAGGATCTTCTTCTTGATATCCTTCATTCTGAACATATCTACCAGTGTGTTTGCCATAAA
>CAZGNN010000316.1:0-2207 GCA_964527335.1 uncultured Spirochaetaceae bacterium
GTACTGCACAGTCCCTGTAAATGTTCGGGACATCGAGTGTGTCGAGGGCTCCCTGAAGCATGAGAAGGGGAGAAGCGTACGGCTTGAGGCCGTCCTCTATGTTTTCGAGATAGCTCGTGAACGTCACCTGCATAACACGCCGGCTTATCATGGTCTTTCTGCCGTCGAATCCTCCGAAGAGAATGTGAGAGGGAAGGAGTACCGGGTACACGCAGAGACTCGGGAAGAAGAGAACGACGCCGACAGGCTGGGGCACATTCTCCTCCTTTGCCCTGATTGCAAGTCCTGCGGCGAAGTTGCCGCCTGCACTGTCTCCCATGAGAACGGTACGCTTCGGATCTGCGTTGTACTCGCTCCCGTGCTCGAGGAGGAACGTGTAAGCCTCCCAGACGTCATTGACGGCTGCGGGGAACTTGTTCTCCGGTGCGAGACGGTAGTCGACGCAGAATACGATGGAGTCCGTTCTGTCGGAGAACTCTCCGAGAAGTGACTGATAGGTCTTGTAGTCGGACGAGGTGTATGCTCCGCCGTGAGTGAAGAAGATTACGGGAAGAACATCTTCTCCGTTGTAGTTCTTCGGATATGATATCCAGAGGGTGGATGAGGAGAGAGTTACGGTCTCGACCTTTCTGTCTCCCTTCAGGGGGTAGTCAGTCGGCATCCCGTATGTGCCGTCGGCATTGGCGTATTTGTTCATTGCCCACACCATCAGTGCCGAGCCGTCGGAGAGGACGACATCCGGATCTGATGTTATCTTGAGCTCCCTGAGCTCCGCTCTCGATACTCCGAGCTTCTGCCTTATTATCTCGTTCTTTATGGTAGTGCACGACGTCAGGACGATAAGCAGTGACAGCAGTATGATAATGTATCTCTTCTTCATGTTCTCTCTCCCTGATGAGATTATAGCCGAGAAGAAAGAGGGCGTGTGCAGAAGTTTTGGGTCTGAGAGAAAGCAGGGGAGTGAAAACGGGGCAAAGTATTGGTGATTTTCTCTTCAGACATTATCCTTTTTACTGTAATGGAACAGGAATGAAGACAGACTGTCACGGAGTGAATGTGGAACTTGAAATAGGCATTGAGAATCTGTTGAAGCGGAAGAGAGTAGAGCCGGACTGTGTTGAGTTCAGGGCAGAATGGAACCCTGATGAAATCTGTCACACGGTATGTGCATTCGCAAATGACATAGGTGGTGACGGTTGCGGGTATATTCTTGTCGGAGTTGAAGAGAAGAACGGCATGGCTGTACGTCCTGTAAAAGGTTTGAGTGAAAATACTCTTGATTCAATCCAGAAGGAAATGGTGAGATATAATAACCTCATTTCTCCTCCGTATTTCCCCGGTGTTTCGATAGAGAAGGTTGACGGTCAGTATGTTCTCGTCATTATTGCGAGAACCGGTGCCAGACGTCCCTATAAGGCACCTGAGTATGTGATAAGCAATAAGGAACGCAAGTACCATTGTTACATCAGATACCTCTCGAGTACGGTTAAGGCCAATCCCGAGCAGGAGAGCATCCTTGCTTCAGATTCCTCTACGGTTCCATTTGACTGCCAGCCGAACTATTCGGCCACGCTTGATGACATAAACACTTCTCTGTTGCAGGAACATCTGAAGAAAACAGGAAGCAAGCTTTCTTCCGAACTCTACGGCGTAGGGCGCGGAGTTGAGGCCGTCCTTGAAGATATGCAGCTTTTCACCGGCCCGAAGGAATCCCGTCATCTTCAGAATGTTGCTCTGATGATGTTCTGTGATCACTGTGACAAGTTCTTCATGTACACTCATGTCCAGATGACCAAGTTCCCTTCCGGCAGCGTCAATTCTCCCAAGGACAGCATCGACTTTCCTCTTATTACAGGATCTGTTCCTCAGATGATTGAGAAGACGATGGACTATTTCAAGCTGAGTGTCTTCCAGGAACTTGTAATCAAGGTTCCGGAGCAGATGGAGGCTCTGAGGATAAAGAACTACCCTTATGAGGCCATTGAGGAGGTTGTCGTCAATGCTTTCTATCACAGGGATTATTCATCCTACCAGCCGATAATAATCGAAATAGAACCTGACTGCATAAACGTTATGAACTTCCCCGGATTTGACAGATCCATATCGAAGGAAACGATAACGGAAGGAAAGAGATTCGTCTCCCGTCATTACCGGAATCGCAGGCTGGGTGAATTCCTGAAGGAACTGCAGCTTACGGAGGGGCATTC
>CAZGNN010000317.1:0-2203 GCA_964527335.1 uncultured Spirochaetaceae bacterium
ACGGCCGTCGTCGAGCAGTTCTGCTCGTGGTCGGCGTGGATGATGAGAAGCTGGTTGAGAGCCTTTACATGTACAGGGTTGGGTGTGTAGTTGTTGACGGACGTGTGGAACATCATGTTGAGGAAGTTCTCGCAGTACGAATACTCGTACTTGGGTTCGAGGAACTCTGTTCCCTCCATCTGGCGGTATGTGTATGCCGCAATTGTTCTCATCTTACTGAGGAGTCTTGTGACTGTAAGGTCTATGTTCTCCTCGGGGTCTCTCTCGTCGAGCTCGGGGTAGAATGCACTGAGCGACGCGACCATTGCAACGAGTATGCTCATCGGGTGGGCAGTGGAGGGGTAGCCGCGGAGGAACTCCTTCATGTTGACGTGGAGAAGGGAGTGTCTGTTCAGGAGTTCCTGGTAGCGCTGTCTCTCTTCGAGGGTGGGGAGAAAGCCCTTCACCATGAGGTACGCAACCTCGATGAAGTCGCACTTCGCGACAAGGTCCTCGATGGAGTAGCCGCGGTACCTGAGGATTCCCTTCTCGCCGTCGACGTAGGTGATTGACGACATGCAGGAGCCCGTGTTCATGAAGCCGGGGTCGTATGTTATATATCCCGTGGAGGATCTCAGCTTCGAGATATCGAGGCTTGTTCCTCCCATGTTGTCGTGGATGACATCAAGGTCAAGCTGCCTTCCGTCCTCGAGTATCAAATGAGCCTTGTTCTTGTCTATAGTCATCCTCTTGCCTCCGTGATTTTTCAGCTTTCTTATTCAATTTTATATTTTGACTGTGTATTATATACAAAAGTATATGTGAGGTTCAAATGGAAGATATAAAAATCAGCGAGGAAGAGATTGTGGATATGGCGGACTTCTTCAAGGTCTTCGGGGACCCCACGAGACTGAGAATCCTCTTCGACCTCTGGACGAACGGGGAAGTGGGTGTCAATGCAATCTCCGAGCACCTGTCAATCAGTCAGAGTGCCGTGAGTCAGCAGCTTAAGCTTCTGAGGGCTTCAAGACTTGTCAGATTCAGAAAGGACGGCAGGAACATCCTCTACCGTCTTTCCGATGATCATATCACGAAGATACTGCAGCTCGGGCTCGAGCATTACGACGAGCTTTTAGGCTGAAGCAGTTCGATAATCCTTTTTATCGGAAGGCCGACTACTGTCGCCCAG
Organism: uncultured Spirochaetaceae bacterium; assembly: GCA_964527335.1. GTDB lineage: Bacteria > Spirochaetota > Spirochaetia > Sphaerochaetales > Sphaerochaetaceae > Ornithospirochaeta. The sequence continues at coordinate 1,169 of CAZGNN010000317.1, forward strand.
TCTCCGTCTATTTTATCTACGAGTGTATACCCTGTCTTCTGTAGACGGTAGGCGCCTGCGGCTCCCTCCCATTCACCGGTTGCGAGATAGGATTCTATGTCTTCAGGCGTTAGAGTGTGGAAGACAACGTCTGCCGTGTCAGAGAAGGTTATTGTTTCTCCTTTCTGCGGAAGGTAGACGGAACATCCCGTGTATACTTTCTGAGTCCTTCCGGAAAGATGAGAGAGCATCTCTCTGGCGTTGTCTCTGTCCTTCGGCTTTCCGAGAAGAGTGCCGTCTATCTCGACAAGGGTGTCTGCACTGACTGCGACTGTGTCGGAGCGGAAGGAGGGGGAGTTGAGGTACGCTTCCATCTTGACGCGTGCATTCTTGAGCATTGCTTCTTCTGTACTCAGACCTTCTGTCGATTCGTCAGCGTTCGGAGTGAATGTCGTGACAGAGAGCCCCGAGTTCTCGAGAAGCTTCTTTCTGTTGGGAGAGGATGAAGCAAGTACAATGGAAGAGAGGAGGGAACCGAGTTTCTTCTGGTCTTCGGTCGGCTCAACTGTCCTAAGCATTCTGGAGTGCCTCCTTCTCCTCTTCCTTCATGAGCCATTCTTCTTCAAGTCTGTCTTTCTCGGCTTCTTTCTTTGACTTTTCTTCAAGAACTGCCTTGATCTTTGCTGCGACCGAGTAGACTTCAGGTTTGGAGCTCTCTTCCTCGAGGAATGCTATCTCCTCCTCGAGTTTCGCGATTTTCTCTCCGATGGAATCTATTTCCCTTGTGAGGGAGTTTATCTTATTCTTTCTGGCTTTGTTCTCCTCGTAGGATGAAGGAGCCTTTACTACCGGTTTCTCTTCCTTTGCCTTTTCCCTCTTTACTGCCCACTGCTCTTCCTTCTCCTCGATCTTACGCTCGAAGTATTCGTAGTCTCCGTCGAAGAACTGAGGTCCTTCATCCGATATATATAGAATGCGGGTTGCAAGATTACGTATGAAGTGCTTGTCGTGGGATACGAAGACTACTGTCCCTTCATACTTCTGTATTGCCTCGAG
>CAZGNN010000318.1:0-2188 GCA_964527335.1 uncultured Spirochaetaceae bacterium
ACGGAAGCGGACATACTGCCCACTTGCCGCTCTGGTCTTCAGCAGCCTGGATGGATGAGAGGATCCAGTTACCCTGGATGAGACCGACAGCCTTTCCGGTGTTGAAGGAAGCGATGTACTGATCCCAGTCCGTGTAGTCTGTCATGAGACCTTCGTTGATGAGGCGTGCATAGATTTCCATTGCCTTGTAGAGAACTTCGTTGTTCTCGAGGTTGATCTTGCCGTCTACGTACGGGCTTGCTCCTGCGGACTGGAGAATCATGAGGACGATTTCACTTCCGCCGCTTGTCGTGAGCATGTCGATACCTGTTGCATCCTTCACCTTATGAGCGTTCTCGAAGAACTGATCCCATGTGATGTTTGTAAAGTCAGCAACCGTGAGTCCCGCCTGGGCAATAAGGTCCGTGCGGATAGGCATGATGACTGCGCCGTTGTCGAACGGGAGACCGTACTGGCTGCCGTTTGACGAACCTACAGCAACCTTTCCTGCAGCGAAGTCTGAGAAGTTGATTCCGCTCTTGTCCAGTGCTGTGAAGAGTCCGGGGTAGTTCGTGAGCATCTTCTGTGCGGAGTTGTCCTGCATCAGGAAGATGTCGGGGAGAGTCGAATAGTCGCCTGCTCCGTCAGCCGTGATGAGCTTGACTTCGATATCTGTATAGACGTTTTCGACGATTTCGAGTTTGAAGTCCGGATGGTCAATCTGGTAGATTCTTTCAGCTTCCAGAAGAGCCGGGATATTGAAGTTCTTGTCCCATGCCCAGACTGTGAGTGTGTTTGATTCTGCTTCGCTCTTCTCCGCTGCAGCCTGTGCGAACAGGGAAAGAGAGAGACAGAGTACGAGCATGACTGTGATAATCTTTTTCATAGAGTTCCTCCCGAGAGCTTTTGCCCTCATGATTCCATCGTAAGCCAAGGGAAGTATAAAACCATCATTTTCTTGCCCTTTGTTTTATTTTTCTTGCTAATTAGGGACCATCATCTATAATGACATCATGAGCAATTTCAGAATCGAATTCTCCTCGGAGAAGAAGCGCGAGATGCCTCAGCTTCTCTATTTCAGCTACTCGAAGTACGAGAAGGACTGGGTGAGTCTCATGCACTGCCATACTTTCACCGAGTTCATGTATATAGAAAAGGGTGAGGGCGAGATAATCACCCCCTCATCATCATGGAGTGTGAGGCAGTCGGATTTCGTCATTGTTCCTCCCGGCTTTCACCACACCGAGAAGTCAAGCACGAGAGACGTGATGGAATATTTCGTTCTCGGAGTCTCCAATATTGCCTTGAAGGATTACGGTGCCGGAGACTGCTATAATCCCGTCTTTCCGCTCGGCCGCTACTCTTCGAAGGTCGGGGAGGAGATGAGAAAACTCTTCAACGTTCTCTCGAAGACCGACCCGGGATACGAAGTGGAGGCAGTGTCGGTCTTCCTCTCCGTCATGTCGCTCCTCGTGCGGCTGCCGTCATCTCCGATTCTCCTCCAGGAGACTGACGGAGGGAGCCAGAGAATGGCCGGAATAAGGAACTATATCGATACGCATTACATGGAGAGTCTGACACTCGATGACCTCGCAGGGCGCTTTCATCTCTCGAAATTTCATCTCGTGAGGAAATTCACCCTGAGCTGCGGGATATCACCAAAGGCGTACCTGGAGAAGAGAAGGATAAGGGAAGCGGAGTATCTTCTCACATCGACTGAGCTCAGCGTGACCGAGATAGCCTCGACCCTCGGCTTTTCATCATCGTCGTACTTCACACAGCGTTTCCGCCTGAGCGAGGGGATGACGCCGGTCGAATTCAGGAAAAGGGAGAATACCCGTTAGTCCCCGATTCTCTTCTGTCTGTTACCCGAGAGGTCAAGGTCGCGTCCGAACGAGGACCCGGAATCGAAGCTGTTCTTGTCGACGCTGACATTCGTATGTCCTTTCCTGAGGCGTGTGTCTTTGAATGCGATGCGTTTCGCCTTCTCCTCGGTCTCGAGCTTTATGGACTTCACGAGAGCCGTGTCCTTGCCGCCGGAGGTCTTCTTCTGTATTGCATCGTAGGCTCCCACCATGAAGCTGTCCTTCGATATTTTCTTCCCGCTCCTTCTCAGTCTCTCGACTTCCTCGTCGAGTGCCGACATGAGATAGTCGAAGAGATAGAGTGCGCTTTCGCACTGCTCGAGTGAGCCGTAGGCCGTGAGGGC